>NZ_JASCOM010000539.1:0-917 GCF_029959925.1 Pseudomonas sp. PS02303 | reverse complement strand
GGCTCGCTCCCACATGGGATCTGCAGTGAACACAAGGTTCGTGCACACCACCGATCAACTGTGGGAGCGAGCCTGCTCGCGATGAGGCCGGAACCGTCAGCGAAGATTCAAACCTTCGGCATCGTCGCCACCATCGACGGCCGCTGGCTCACCTCGAAATACCAGGCCGCCAGCTGGGGATTCGCCTCGCGCCATTGCAGATCCGGGTGGCGCAGGTCGAGGTAACCCAGCGCACACGCCACGCTGATCGCCGCCACATCGAAATGGCTGGTCAGCTCGGCAATCGCGTCCTTCTCCAACAGCGCCAGTGCGCGACGAATCTTGTCGCGCTGGCCATCGAGCCATTCGTCCCACTGTTTTTCGGGGGCGCGCAGGACCACTTCATAACGAACCACCACCGACGCGTCCATGATCCCGTCGGCCAGCGAGGCCAGGGTCAAACGGCGCCAGCGGGCCGAACCGTCGCGGGGGATCAGCGGGTTGCCGACGTGTTGATGATCGAGGTAATCGAGGATCACCCGGCTGTCATGGATAACGTTGCCGTCGGCCAGGCGCAGGGCCGGGATCTTGCCCAGCGGGTTGTCTTCGTTGAGCGCCTGATCCGGGCTTACCGGTGTGAGCACGCAGTCTTGCAACGCCACGCGGTCGGTCTGACCGGTTTCGTGCAGCAGCACCATGACTTTGCGGACGAAGGGCGATAACGAATTGTGGAACAGGGTCATGCTGGGGGCGGACATGGCAGCGTCTCGGAGTTGGGCAATGCTGGGCAGCATAGCGCGTTCAAGAGATTGCTCAAGATCGTGGGGGCGAGCCTGCTCGCGAAGAGGTCGTTTACATTCAGCACCCCTGTTGAATGTCAGGCCGCCATCGCGCGCAGGCTCGCTCCCACAAGGATCAGCGGCGTTGCAGCAGGCCGC
>NZ_JASCOM010000538.1:0-935 GCF_029959925.1 Pseudomonas sp. PS02303 | reverse complement strand
AGGCTTGCCCGCGAAGAGGCCGTCACATCCAACATAAATGTTGGCGGTACGATCGCTTTCGCGGGCAAGCCTCGCTCCTACAGGTAAAGGTCGGGGCCCGCCAATCGGGCAATGACCTTCCCTGCCCCGAAGCCTATAATGCTGGCCTTTCGTTCCCTCCTTCGGCACCTCGGAGCCCGCATGACCCAGGATCAACTCAAACAGGCAGTGGCTCAGGCCGCCGTCGACTTCATCCTCCCGAAACTCGACGACAAGAGCATTGTCGGGGTCGGCACCGGCTCCACCGCCAACTGCTTCATCGACGCCCTGGCCAAGCACAAAGGCGCGTTTGACGGCGCGGTCGCCAGCTCCGAAGCCACCGCCGCTCGTCTCAAGGGCCACGGCATTCCGGTGTATGAGCTGAACACCGTCAGCGACCTGGAGTTTTATGTCGACGGCGCCGATGAAAGCGACGAGCACCTGAACTTGATCAAGGGCGGCGGCGCGGCCCTGACTCGCGAGAAAATTGTCGCGGCCGTGGCCAAGACCTTCATCTGCATCGCCGACGCCAGCAAACTGGTGCCGGTGCTCGGCGCGTTCCCGCTGCCGGTCGAAGTGATCCCGATGGCCCGCAGCCATGTGGCCCGCGAGCTGGTGAAGCTCGGCGGCGACCCGGTCTACCGTGAAGGCGTGTTGACCGACAACGGCAACATCATCCTCGACGTGTTCAACATGCAGATCACCAACCCGGTGGAGCTGGAGGCGCAGATCAACGCCATTGTGGGCGTGGTCACCAATGGTTTGTTCGCGGCGCGTCCGGCGGATTTGCTGCTGCTGGGCACTAGCGAAGGCGTGAAAACCCTCAAGGCCTGACCCCGCACTCCCAGTAGGAGCGAAGCTTGCTCGCGAAGAGGCCGTCACATTCAACATCTCTGTCGATTGTTACGGCCTCTTCG
>NZ_JASCOM010000537.1:0-1060 GCF_029959925.1 Pseudomonas sp. PS02303 | reverse complement strand
CGCCTACTGGGTTATCGAGCGAACACGGCGTTTGTGTACGCCAAAGAACCTGTAGGAGCGAGGCTTGCCCGCGAAGGCCGCACCGCCAATCTCAGAGACTGAACCCACCATCCAGCGGAATAACATTCCCGGTCATATAAGCCCCCGCCGTACTTGCCAGACTGATTGCCAGCGCCGCCATCTCTTCCTCCCGGCCCCAGCGCTTCATCGGAATCAGCGCCGTATCCTCCGCCAGCGCTTGCTCATCGTTACCAATGTGCTGCGTCATCTTGCTCGGGAAGCGCCCCGGCGCAATCACGTTGACGTTGATGTGCTGGCTCACCAGCTCCCGCGCCAGAATCCGCGACAGTTGATGGAGGGCAGCCTTGCTCGGCCCGTAGGCATACGCCTGTTCGCCAAAGGACGAAATCCCCGCCACCGAACCGATGTTGATGATCCGCGCCGGATTCGCCTCTGAACCCGCCTTGCGCAGCAAAGGCAAAAACTGCTGGATGCAGTTGAACACCGAGGTCACGTTAAGCTGCATGACCTTCTCCCAGCCCTTGACCGGATAGCTTTCCAGCGGAGCGCCCCATGTGGTGCCGGCGTTGTTCACCAGAATGTCCAGATGACTGATTTGCTCGCCCAGCCGCATGGCCAAGTGCTGCACGCCTTCTTCAGTCGCCAGATTGGCGGCCACGGCATGGCAGGTTCCCAAGGCGCTCAACTCGTCAGCCGTTTGCTGACACGCTTCGGCATCCCGGGCACAGACGTACACGGTGGCGCCGGCCTCGACATACGCCTTGGCGATCATTTTGCCGATACCACGGGTGCCACCGGTCACCAGAGCGGTGCGGCCTTGCAGGGAAAAGTACGGGTGCATGGCGAATCCTGAGAGCTGAGGGTCAATACACCCTAGTCGTCAGCCGCCAGAAGCGGAGCCACTATTTTTGCGAGGAATGAACATCTATACAGATTGGCCTGCGACCGCTCTTGCAGGAGCCTGTTTGCTGGCGATGGCGGTTTGTAGATCGCCAACGCCAGCAAACCCGCTCCTACAGGGCGCGCGGCGGGGGTAATT
>NZ_JASCOM010000536.1:0-1064 GCF_029959925.1 Pseudomonas sp. PS02303 | reverse complement strand
AGCAGGCTCGCTCCCACATTTGATCGGGGGTGTACACACGTCTGTGACCAACACAAAACCTGTGGGAGCGAGCCTGCTCGCGAAAGCGAACTAGAGAACGACCGTGCGATTGGCGTTGAGAAACACTCGTCGTTCAATGTGATACCCGACGGCCCGCGCCAGGGTCAGCCCTTCGATATCCCGACCTTTGGCGATCAAGTCTTCCGGGTAGTGACTGTGGTCCACGGCCTCTACGCCCTGGGCGATGATCGGGCCTTCGTCCAGGTCGTTGTTGATGTAGTGCGCCGTGGCGCCGACCAGTTTCACACCCTTGTTATAGGCCTGGTGATAAGGCTTGGCGCCCTTGAAACCCGGCAGCAACGAGTGATGGATGTTGATCGCCTTGCCGTCGAGTTTGCGGCACAACTCTGGCGAGAGGACTTGCATGTAGCGGGCAAGAATCACCAGTTCAGCGCCGGATTCTTCGATCACCTGCCACACCTGACGCTCTTGCGACGGCTTGTCGTTCGGGTCCAGCGGGAAGTGGTAGTACGGAATCTGATGCCAGTCGGCCAACGGTTTGAGGTCCGGGTGGTTGGACACCACGGCGGCCACGTCCATCGACAATTGGCCAATGCGTTGACGGTAGAGCAAATCGTTGAGGCAGTGATCGGCCTTGGAGACCATGATCACCACTTTTGGCCGGTAGTTCGGCGGTGTCAGCTCGAAGACCATGCCGAAGGCTTTGCCACGCTCTTCCAGTCCGGCGCGGAAGGCTTGCTCGTCGAAGCCATCGGGCTGGCGGAATTCCACGCGAATGAAGAAACGGCCCGAGAGCCGGTCATCGAAGGAATGGTGCTCGGTGACGTAGCAGCCCTGCTCGAACAGAAAGCGGGTCACCGCGTCCACGGTGCCGAGGACGCTTGGGCAGTCGGCGGTCAGAATCCATGTGTCTGGGGCGCGGCTCATAGTGCGGTGACTCCTGAGAGTTCGGGGAACAAAACATTCTCCTGTGGGAGCGAGCCTGCTCGCGAAGAGGGCGTGTCAGTCGACATCAATGTCGCTGAGATACCGTCTTCGCGAGC
>NZ_JASCOM010000535.1:0-1081 GCF_029959925.1 Pseudomonas sp. PS02303 | reverse complement strand
AAAACCCTGTAGAGGCGAGGCTTGCCCGCGAAGACGGTGTGCCAGTCGACATGGATGTTGAATGACACCGGCCCCTTCACGGGCAAGCCTCGCTCCTGCAGGTGCAGGGCATGATCAGCTTATAAACGAATTTATTGATGGGTTATAGCAGTTATTTGCGCTTTTTCATCGATATGACTCTGTTTAACCTTCACTCCATCGCCTTACAGCATTCTCAGATGGAGCCTACATCCCATGTCACGCGTTCTGATCATCGAAAGCAGCGCACGTCAGCAAGACTCGGTTTCCCGTCAGTTGACCCAGACATTCATCAGCCAGTGGAAAGCCGCTCACCCGAACGACCAGATCACCGTGCGTGACCTCGCCGTCAACCCGGTGCCGCACCTGGACATCAATCTGCTGGGCGGCTGGATGAAACCCGCCGAACAGCGCAGCGACATTGAACAGGTCTCCCTGGAACGCTCCAACGAGTTGACCGACGAACTGTTGGCCGCTGACGTACTGGTCATGGCCGCGCCGATGTACAACTTCGCCATCCCCAGCACCCTCAAAGCCTGGCTCGACCATGTGCTGCGTGCCGGCGTGACTTTCAAGTACACCGAGACCGGCCCGCAAGGTTTGCTCAGCGGCAAGCGCGCCTACGTGCTGACCGCTCGCGGCGGGATCTACGCCGGTAGCACCGCCGATCACCAGGAACCGTACCTGCGTCAGGTGATGGGTTTCATCGGGATTCACGACGTGACCTTCATTCACGCCGAAGGCATGAACCTGGGCGGTGACTTCCAGGAGAAAGGCCTGAACCAGGCCAACGCCAAGCTTTCCCAGGTGGCCTGAGGCTTTAATCGCCAGATAATCCCTTGATGTTCAAGTGGCCTGGCGCAACCCCTTCAAGGCTTTACGCGCATCGAACCTCCCTTTGCACTTGTTGCTCCTGAGTGCTGTCGCCCGATTGAACGCTTTAGCGAGATCGGGCTTTTTTTTGCCTGGGATTTTTGGGGTTGAACACGAACCTGGAGCGAAGCTTGCTCGCGAAGACGGTGTCAGATCCAACATAGATAGCGGCTGACACAGCGTCTTCGCG
>NZ_JASCOM010000534.1:0-1086 GCF_029959925.1 Pseudomonas sp. PS02303 | reverse complement strand
GCGGTGTGTCAGGCAATGTAGATGTCGACTGACACACCGCATTCGCGAGCAGGCTCGCTCCCACAGGGATTCGGTTTCTTCAGGAGGGCTGGATTAAGGGCAGGAACCGCAGTAAAGCCGCGACGATGGCCTCGGGCGCATCCTCCTGAACCAGGTGCCCGGCATTGGGAACCGGATGAAATTGCGACCCGGCGATCATCTGATGCAGTGCCCGTCCACGCTCGATGGGAATCCACTGATCCTCCTCGCCCCACAGAATCTGCACCGGGCAACGCACCGTTGGGTACAACACCTCAGCCTCGCGGGTGTAACGCTCGTCCATCTGCGCAATCTGCCGATAGAACGCCGCTTGCCCGGGATCGCCCAGCCACGGTTGTACATAGGGGTCGAGCTCTTCATCGGGGATGTCGCGCTTGATCGCCCCGCGAATATATGCCGGTACAATCGCCTGTTGAATGTAATCGGGCAGTCCGCTGAACGCCGCTTCATGCTGGCGTACATGCTGCACGAACGGCGAACCCCAGGGCGTCAACGCCACCGGATCAATCAATGTCAGGCTGCGGTAATCCTTGCCGTTGAGCAGGTGCGCGCGCAGCGCGGTGGCACCGCCGAAGTCGTGGGCGACCACGTCCGGCCGCGCCAGGCCCCAGTGATCGAGCAAGCTCGCCAACAGGTCGTTCTGCACCCCCAGCGATACGTCGCCGGTGATTTTCTCGGATTGCCCATAACCCAGCAGGTCGAAGTAATGCACCCGGTGGGTGGTGATGAAATGTGGAGCGATGCGGTGCCACACGTAAGACGAAAAGGGCGTGCCGTGCACAAACACCAGTGGCGGGCCGTCGCCGCGCACGGCGTAGCGAACGGAATGCCCGTTGAAGCGAAAGGTCTGAGCCAGCGGCCAGTCAGTCCTCATGGGGATGTCCTCTTGGCATGTTCGAGCCAAAAAGCATAGGCATAAAAAAACAGCCAATGAAGGCTGTTTTTTGTATCACTGACGAAACGCATTGCCCATTGTGGGAGCGAGCCTGCTCGCGATAGCGTCGGCACACTTGGCATCAATGTGACTGACAGGGCGCTATCGCGAGC
>NZ_JASCOM010000533.1:0-1104 GCF_029959925.1 Pseudomonas sp. PS02303 | reverse complement strand
CGGGCAAGCCACGCGCCCACAGGTTCTGTGGCGTACACAAAATCTGTGTCCGCTCGAAACCTTGCAGGAGCGTGGCTTGCCCGCGATGAGGCCCTGACTGCCAATACAGATCTGACAGAACACAGTGAATCCCCTCACCCCAACACTGGCCCGATTCCCACAGGTCAGCTAGCATCGCCCTTTTGCCAGGACTGCCGACCATGAAGATCGTCTCCTTCAACATCAACGGGCTGCGCGCTCGCCCGCATCAGCTGGCGGCGCTGATCGACAAGCACCAGCCGGACGTGATCGGGCTGCAGGAAACCAAGGTTCACGACGACCAGTTCCCGCTGGCCGAGGTACAGGCGCTGGGTTATCACGTGTATTTCCACGGGCAGAAAGGCCATTACGGCGTCGCCCTGCTCTCGCGCAAAGAACCGATTGCCCTGCATAAAGGCTTCGCCACCGACGACGACGAGGCCCAACGACGCTTCATCTGGGGCACGTTCGCCGACGCCAATGGCGTGCCGGTGACCATCATGAACGGCTATTTCCCACAGGGCGAAAGCCGCGATCACCCCACCAAGTTCCCGGCCAAGGAGCGTTTCTACGGCGACCTGCAGCAGTTGCTGGAAAGCCAGTTCAGCAATGAACAGCCAGTGGTGGTGATGGGCGACGTGAACATTTCTCCGGAAGACTGCGACATCGGCATCGGCCCGGACAACATGAAACGCTGGCTGAAAACCGGAAAATGCAGCTTCCTGCCGGAAGAACGCGAGTGGATGGCCCGCTTGAAGAACTGGGGCCTGGTCGACAGTTTCCGTCACTTGAACCCGGACGTGGCCGACCGTTTCAGCTGGTTCGACTACCGCAGCCGCGGTTTTGAAGACGAACCCAAGCGCGGGCTGCGGATTGACCTGATCATGGCGTCCCATGGGTTGTTGCCGCGCGTCAAGGATGCGGGAGTGGACTACGAACTGCGTGGTATGGAAAAGCCGTCGGATCATGCGCCGATCTGGCTTGAGTTGAGCTGATTCCCCCAGGCTTTACACAGGTCAAATTGTGGGAGCGAGCCTGCTCGCGATAGCGGACTTACATTCAATACAAGTGTTGACTGTTAAGCCC
>NZ_JASCOM010000532.1:0-1113 GCF_029959925.1 Pseudomonas sp. PS02303 | reverse complement strand
GGCGGCGGCGAAAACTGAGTGCAACACCTGACCTTTCCGGTACGGTGCTGTCCCTATGTCTTATTCCGAACTCAGCGTTGAAGAGCGCGCCACCATTCAAATCGGTCATGCCCAAGGTTTCAGCCTGCGCGGGATTGCCTGCTTGATCAACCGATCCCCTTCGACCATCAGCCGGGAGCTGCGCCGCAATCGAGATGCCTGTGGCGGCTACTCGGCCCGCGTGGCCCAGCAGCAGATGCAGGCCCGCCGTCAGGTGTGTCGACCGAAGCAAAAGCTGTTGCCGGGTAGCGAGCGCTTCGAATTGGTGGCGCATATGCTGCGTGAGCGTTTGTCTCCCGAGCAGATTGCCGGCAAGCTGCGCAGCATGAATATTCCCAGCCTCAGAGATGCCTACGTCTGTCGCGAGACGATCTATAACGCGATCTATGCCTTGCCAGTCGGCGAGCTGCGTAAAGAGCTGATCATCTGCCTGCGCCAAAGCAAGACGATGCGCAGGCCGCGCTCTGGCGGCGTGGATCGGCGCGGTCAGATCCCTGAGATGGTCAGTATTCATGTACGTCCGCCGGAGATCGAAGACCGACTGATGCCAGGGCATTGGGAAGGCGACCTGATCAAGGGCAAGGCCAACGCCTCGTCTGTAGGTACGCTGGTGGAGCGCACCAGTGGCTACCTGATGCTGGTGAAGATGAACGACGCGACGGCGACCTCGGCGATGGAAGGCTTCAGTGCAGCGCTCAATGGCATGCCGCTGGCGATGCGCAAGAGCATGACCTACGACCAGGGCCGAGAAATGGCGCGGCATGCTGAAATCACCCAGCAGACCGGGGTGGCGATTTACTTCTGCGACCCGCACAGCCCTTGGCAGCGCGGCAGTAACGAAAACATCAATGGCCTGATCCGCCAGTACCTGCCCAAGGGCACGGACTTGTCGGTGCATAGCCAGGAGGAACTGGATGCCATCGCACTGCAACTGAACATGCGCCCCCGTAAGCGCTTCGACTTCAAGTGTCCGATCGAGGTTATGGACGAGGTGATGCAGGAAGCTATGGCTATGCGGCATGATGCTCCAGCTTCAATTCAATAACCGTGTTGCACTCAGCTCCTGTAACCGCC
>NZ_JASCOM010000531.1:0-1150 GCF_029959925.1 Pseudomonas sp. PS02303 | reverse complement strand
AAAGCCTCGCTCCTACCGGTATGGTGGTGCCTTTGTAGGAGCGAGGCTTGCCCGCGAAGAACGATAACGCGGTTTTCAGGTAGTAGCTGGTTATTACCCGACCCGCTGGATAAGGACTACCTTGAATACTCCGATGCATTTCCCAGAGGAGTCCTCCCCATGGCTGCCAAGAAAATTCTGATGCTGGTCGGCGATTACGTCGAAGACTACGAAGTGATGGTGCCTTTCCAGGCGCTGCTGATGGTCGGCCACACGGTGCACGCCGTGTGCCCGGACAAATCCGACGGCCAGACTGTGCGCACGGCGATTCACGACTTCGAAGGCGACCAGACCTACAGCGAAAAACCCGGTCACTTGTTTGCCCTGAACTTCGATTTCGCCAAAGTCGCTGAATCCGACTACGACGCGCTGCTGATCCCCGGCGGTCGTGCGCCGGAATACCTGCGCCTGAACGAAAAAGTCCTGGAGCTGGTGCGCGCATTCGACAAGGCCGGCAAACCGATCGCCGCCGTGTGTCACGGTGCCCAATTGCTGGCGGCAGCGGGGATTCTCGAAGGTCGCGAGTGCAGCGCTTATCCAGCCTGCGCGCCGGAAGTGCGCCTGGCGGGCGGTACGTTCATCGATATCCCGGTGACGGAAGGCCACGTACAAGGCAATCTGGCCACTGCGCCCGCCTGGCCGGCGCACCCAAGCTGGCTCGCCGGTTTCCTTGGGTTGCTGGGCACCAAAATCACGCTGTAACGAGGGGCTTTTCCATGTGCGAGCTGTACGTCAAAGCTGATCCGATTCTCTACGAATCGCGCTCCCGCTCGCTGCGCATCTGCGGGGTGGTCACCACCCTGCGCCTGGAAAATCAGTTCTGGGACATCCTCAGCGAAATCGCCGAGGTCGACGGCATGACCACCAACCAGTTGATCGCCAAGCTGTATGAAGAGGTGATGGACTACCGCGGCGAAGTGGTGAATTTCGCCTCGTTCTTGCGGGTGAGTTGTACGCGGTATCTGAGTCAGCGACGGGTACAGGCGCCGGAGTTGTCGGTGGTGCGGGCGGTGGTGAAATAGGGTTGGTTTTGCGCTGGCCTTACCGGCCCCATCGCGAGCAGGCTCGCTCCCTCGGGGGAACGCATTCCAATGTGCAAGCGAGCCTGCTC
>NZ_JASCOM010000530.1:0-1156 GCF_029959925.1 Pseudomonas sp. PS02303 | reverse complement strand
GGCAAGCCTCGCTCCTACAAGGGCTTCGCGTTAAACCTGTAGGAGCGAGGCTTGCCCGCGAAGGCCGCACCTCGATCTTTCAGAGCTTGACCGCTGGCCGCCCTGGCTTTTTGGTCTGCAATAAATGCGAGAACACCGCATGCAAATCATCCGATGCGCTTTCCTCGTCGAGGTTGAGTTTGCTGTCGATGTGATCCATGTGATGCATCATCAGGTTCACCGCCAACTCGCCGTTGCGCGCTTCGATGGCGTCGATCAGTTGGGTGTGCTCGTCGTAGGAACAGTGGGAGCGGTTGCCGCTTTCGTACTGGGCGATGATCAACGACGTCTGGGACACCAGGCTGCGCTGAAAGCTGATCAGCGGCGCATTCTTCGCCGCTTCCGCCAGCTTCAGGTGGAATTCGCCCGACAGGCGGATGCCGGCACCGCGATCGCCACGGGAGAAGCTGTCGCGCTCATCGTTGACCATTTGCCGCAACTCGGCAATCTGCTCGGCAGTCGCGTGTTGAACCGCCAGTTCAGTGATCGCCCGCTCCACCAGACGCCGCGCCAGGAACACCTGACGGGCCTCTTCAACACTGGGGCTGGCAACCACGGCGCCACGGTTCGGACGCAGCAGCACGACGCCTTCATGAGCCAGGCGCGACAGCGCACGGCGAATGATGGTGCGACTGACCCCGAAAATTTCCCCCAGCGCTTCTTCGCTCAACTTGGTGCCGGGCGCCAGACGCTGTTCGAGGATGGCCTCGAAGATATGCGCGTAGACAATATCGTCCTGGGTACCGCTGCGGCCGGCTTTGCCTGCTCGCGGTTGTTTCTTTAGGGGCTGCAACTGTTCGTTCATGGGCACTCGAGTCGGGAGAACTGCGGCGAATTGACCGTGACTGTAATACGGCACAGTGGGTCGCTGGCAAGTATCGCGTAATAAACAGCGCGATTGTACACAATGGATGGTGGCAACACGACTGTACGGCTGTTTGTCGCGTCTGCTGTATCGCAACGGTTGGTTACTTTTGAGTTTAGGCTTGAATCCATAAATTTGAGATCCGTACAAACTCAGTGGCGAGGGAGCTTGCTCCCGCTGGGCTGCGAAGCGGCCCCAAAACCAACCTGATCGCAGCTTCAATCAAAACGTGTCAGCAGGGTTTACGACGGC
>NZ_JASCOM010000052.1:0-33865 GCF_029959925.1 Pseudomonas sp. PS02303 | reverse complement strand
TGTAAGCTTTCCCCCTTTCCCCCTTTCCCCCTTTCCCCCTTTCCCCCTGTACTTGTGAGCGCAACTCTTAGGAATTTAATTTTTTGGCGGAGTACGTTGTATGGTCGTACCAGCATCAAAACTCGCTCGAATTCCATATTGAGTATCTACGAGCCTCTTATTCAAAAATACATATCCCCATAGCGAACGACTTCACTTGGTCGCTTTTTATCTGTCATGACTGACCGCTTCACGGTCAGTTGCCGTCCTTCGCGACAGACAAAAACGGCCAACAGCTGCCGGTCAGGAAGGCAATCGGCAACCCATCAGTCAGTCATTCGAAGGCCGGGTATACTTCCTCATCGTAGGTATCTTCACGAACCGACAAACACGTACGATGGCACCACCATCCCTCGCTATAGAATATTTACAGAGCCCCAGAGCGTGCCGCTGAACTGCCCTCTGATTGAATTGCCCCTGACTCTGTAGACACAAATGACTGGCAGCTATGGTTTCCGGTCCAGGCTGCTCTGGCTGATCTGAAGGATCTAGCAATCATCATGCGGTGCCGGAATTCAATAATAAGCAAGAATCTCTGTTCGAAAGCTTGACGAGATATCCAGTTCGTAGAGGCCTTTTCTCTCTACATCCCCTACGAACGATAGTTCACCCTCTACTTGAGGAACTGCACGGTGTATCGAAATTTCAGTTGAGCCATCGAAGGGTGCTTCGAGCTCACTATTTTTTTCCCATGCAAAACGCGAGCTGGCGCCTTGAACATAATCCAGAACGGCCAGATCCTCTGGAAGATCCTCGGCAATCCGCTGGGAGAATTGTTGCAAAAGGGGCTCTGCAAGCGCATATAGCCATGCATGCTCATCAATATCTCCCATGCGTCTCAACACCCGCCCCAGCACCTGCCGGTAATGTAGTTCTGTGCGAATCCTACTGAGGTAGCAGCAGACCTGCAGTCTTGGAATATCGGTGCCCTCGCTAATCATCCCCACTGCCACGATCCAGCGATCATTGCTATTGCGAAACTTATCAATAAGGCCTTGAGCCCCGGGAGTCTGGTTTGTGACGACCAAACAATTTTCACCGCGGGCCATCAAAATAGAGGCAATCTGATTGGCGTGCCGGACGTTAGTCGCTACCACCAAGCCCGCGGCATTTGGGGTGACCTTCCGGATCTCATTTAGCCGTTCACAGCCCAATTCGATGGTCTGTTGCACGATCTCATCGTTAGAGAGTAAGTCCTCAAAATTAACGGGAGACTCAGTGAGGAGCTGGGCAATGCTGGGATAAACAACGTCCGTTGAGCTGTTACCCACTTGCTCTGTCAGTCTTATTGCATTGTTATCGATCAGCACGATACGGGGAGGACGGCATACCTTGTCTGATATCGCCTCCTCAATGCCGTAGCGAAAGTCGCAGATCAGGCGGCCCTCCGGATTTGAGTACCTTGCCAATGCAATAGCTCTCTCATCCGACCGCCAAGGTGTACCTGATAGCGCAAGGGTATAGGCAGCTCTGTCTTGAACCCTCTGCAGAATGATCTGCCCCCAAGAATTGCTAAAAAGTGGGTCATGGCCTGCGCAGTGGTGGATCTCATCGAACACTGCGAAGACTCGATATTTATCAAGCAGCCTCCAGAATTCTTCACCCTGATGATGCATGCCTTGATAAGTGGTGGCGACACCAATAGAGCCTAATAGGCCATCAAACTGGCGGTTTAACACACCTGAAAATGTATTCCTCAATCCCTCTACTACTTGGCAGGACGGAGCAAAACAGAGCACAAGATCAATCTCACCGGAGAGCAATAGTTGACGGGCGATTTCCGCCGCCATTCTGCTCTTTCCTGCACCAGGGGTTGCTTGGCAAAAAAAATGCGGAGAATGCTTATAACGAGATAGAGCTGCATCAACGCATGCAGTCTGCCAGGCGCGCAGAGAGACATTCATGCGGCTAGCGACTTTAAGGTCTTCTCGACAGCCTTGAGGTGACCAAGTAGCCGAGAGCTTCGATCGCGGGCCTCAATGTAATTATCTTCAACCCAGACTTTCAGCTGTGGCATTTCATTCAAGAGCTGTTTATACCGCTCAGCCTCGCCCATGGATGTGAGCAAGTCCAACCGAATTTCTTTGGCCAACGTCTCAAGCCGTTGGGAAGGCGCCTCAAACGGTTTAAGAATACTCGCAGTAGGGCTTTGACCTTGCTGAGGGGAACAACTCATGAAATTGCAGTCGACGAGTTCAACAGAGAGAAGCTCTGGCTTGTCTAGCACGTGAAAGACCTGTCCTCGTTTTCGACGCACTTCATCTTGCCGAATCCATCCGACATGCTTCAAGCGGCGGACCTGCTCATATACATATTTCCAGAGCTCACCGAGACCGATATCTGATGGGGCTATTTTCTGAGCGTAGGCATCTCGAAGGTCGAGAGTGGTGAATCGTTGGAGTTTCTCTTCCTGGAGTAACTCGCAGATGTGCCTGTTTAACTTAAATGTAGCCGGTTTCATGCAGGCACCTAGGAATGCAAATAGCTATACAAATGCGGATTATAATCCGTCGCCACCTAGTCCGCAAACGACGGATAGTTTCGCCTTGAGTAAGTCGAGGCGGTTATGCATCAGCTGGCAAAGGATCTCGGGCAGAACATCCGTGAGCGAAGGATATCGGTAGGCCTATCTCAAGATGCTTTAGCGCACGTATGTATGATGGATCGCAGCTATGTCGGTAGGATCGAGAGAGGCGAAGTCAACCTTACGATCGAGAAGCTCTACCGCATCGCATACCAACTGGATTGCCAACCTCACACCCTGCTGCCATACATCAGTCGTTAGAGCCCTGACTCTAGATCGACCCTTCTCTGAAGAAGCACTGACCGATTTTCGCAAGGCTCGCCGATGGATCGAGGGGGATGCTCGCACTGGTGCTTGGGGGGCTGAAATCAGCTTGCTGCTATCCCGTAGCTGATAGCCTTGGCCAAAATACCTAATTGGCCAGAGTGGCCCAAAAATCGGGGGTTAGAGGGCTGTGCGCGAAGGGATACTGCGCTAACCTCGCCGGATAGTAACGAGCATGTGTGCCCGTTACCGCATTGAGGAAGGAACCTGTGCGCATCGAGTCGATCACGGTATCTGGCTTTCGCTGTTTCGGCCCGAATGAGATTGCCATCCCTATCTCAGCTGAGGTCACCACAATCGTTGGTCCTAACGCTGCGGGTAAAACTGCGCTTCTGCAGGCTATGTCGAAGATGTTCGGGGTCACGCGGGCGCAGCGCACCGTATCATTTTCGGATTTCCACCTCGCCCCCGGAGAGGATCCTGAGAGCCGCGATTCCAAAGAACTCTACATCGAGGCGCTTATTGCCTTCCCTGAGTTGCTGGACGGGTCTGCAACCCCAGAAATCATCGCCCCTTCATTTCGGCACATGCTGATTACGAGAGCGGCCCAAGCGCCCGTTTGCCGAATGCGGCTTGAAGCACAATGGGACGACGACGGCACGCTTGAGGGAGAGGTTTCACAGAATCTCTTTTGGATCGATAGCCTGGATAAGGAGCCCGCAGAGGACAAATACCAGCCAGTGGCTGTAACCGATCGGGGCCTTATACAACTTTATTACACTCCAGCTAGCCGGGATGCCGCCGGCCAAATCCGTGCAACTGCCGGTACCCTGGCCGCCCGACTCCTGAGGGCTATTGAATGGTCCTCCGACACTGAAGACAAAGTGCAGGAGGCGACTGAGAGCCTGACAGCCGCGTTTGAAGGCGAGTCTGCGATCACCGCAATCACCGAGGCCCTGCAAACGCGCTGGGCAGATCTGCATGACGACGCTTCTAATACCAAGCCTAGGCTCAGTCTGGTGAGCCGACGGTTTGAGGAGGTGATAAACAAGATTGCAGTCATATTTGAGCAGGGGCCTGACGGACGAGAAAGAGGTATCGAAGCCCTTAGCGACGGACAACAGTCGCTATTTTATTTTGCATTGGCCGCCGCCGTTTTTGACTTAGAGCGCGAGGTCGTTGAAGGTTCTGTAGACGGATTTCGAAAGGATGCACTGCATATTCCTGCGCTCACACTGTTTGCCCTTGAGGAACCTGAAAACCATCTTTCGCCCTACTTCCTTGCTCGAATCATCCGCCAAGTTCGATCGTTGACTGAGGCCAGTGGGGCGCAGGCCATAATTACGAGCCATTCGCCGGCAGTTCTTAGTCGCGTCGAGCCTAGCGAGGTTCGTTACTGCCGCTGTAACGCCAAGACGCGCATATCTAATGTGAAGCGAATTGAGCTGCCGGCTGGTGATGTGGAGGCCAGCAAGTTTGTGCGTGGTGCCATATTGGCCTATCCCGAGCTGTACTTCGCGCGGTTTGTCCTGCTCGTTGAGGGTGATTCGGAAAGGATCGTCCTCCCTCAACTCGCCGAGGCACTTGATCTTCTCATCGACCCAGCTTTCGTCGCGATCGTCCCTCTCGGTGGAAGACACGTCCAATATTTCTGGCGCTTACTTAAGGGACTAGGTATTCCTTACGCAACTCTCTTGGACTTGGATCTCGGCCGCGATGGTGGAGGTTGGGGGCGAGTAAAAACAGCTCTGGAGAAGCTTATTGAGTTCGGCGAACCTAAGGACAAAATCCTCAAAATCACATCCGGCATTATGACCGACGCAAAGTTGGCCGGAATGCACAAATGGAGCAACCCAACTGACCACTCCAACCTGTTGGGTTGGATGAATAGGCTGAAGAAATACAACGTCTTCTTCTCTGCGCCGCTGGACCTTGATCTGGAGATGCTAAATGCCTTCCCCGATGACTATGCCGCTGTGATTCCGAAAGGAGGTGGCCCCCGCATGGCCGCCGACAAGGCGGCGGAAGTTGTGCTGGGCACATCAGGTCCGGGACTTGCGGTATACACGGGGCCCTACGAGGACTACCCGGAATCGTTTCCGCAATATCGGTACCACTTTCTCACCCATAGCAAGCCAGCTACGCACCTTGCGGCATTGGCCCGGATTAGCAAGGCGAGTCTGATCGCAGAAATGCCAGCAGTTCTAGCCGAAGTTGTTCGACATATTGCCAGCTCCTTAAGGCGAGACTGATCATGGCCGTTTCGTCACGCCGAATACGTCCCGAGGACTGGAAGCCCGTAGGGGTGAAAGCTCTGGAGGCGAATGCGCTGACGGTGGCTCGTTCGCGAAAAAATCGGTCCGTTATTGCGGGGCCGGGCGCTGGCAAGACAGAACTGCTCGCGCAGCGCGCCGCCTTTCTCCTTCAGACTGATGCGGCCCCATCTCCTCGGCGCATTCTAGCTATTAGTTTCAAGCGCGATGCTGCGTCAAATCTGGCAGCACGCGTACGCCAGCGCTGCCACCACACCCATGCGAGCCGCTTCGACTCCATGACGTTTGATGCGTTTGCAAAAGGATTGGTCGACCGCTTCGGTCAGGCGTTGCCGGATCGCTGGCGGCCAAGACCCGATTACGAGATCGCGACTCACAATGAACGAGATTTTCGTGAGTTCCTTCATGAGCTTCCAGCGCCGCCTTCGATAATCGGAACGAAAAATGACGTGCGTGGAATTGGGCCAAAAACATTTGAGCGCCAGCACCTGCTCGGCTTACCGCTGCCTGTAGACGGATGGCCGGCCCCAACTGTCGAACAATGGGCGGCAGATGCGTTCTGGCAACAGTCACTCCACAACGGCGGCAAAAGTGTGCTGTCTTTCGCGATGATTGGCCGTCTCGCTGAACTGTTGTTGCGAGTCAACCCGATGGTACGGGATGCCCTGCGCCTCACTTATTCGCATTTGTTCATGGACGAATTCCAGGACACCACCAGGGTCCAGTACGATCTGGTAAGCACGATTTTCCGAGGCACAGAAACCATCGTGACTGCTGTCGGAGATAACAAGCAGCAGATCATGCGTTGGGCAATGGCGATGGATGATCCTTTTTCTGCCTTCGATGCCGATTTCGAAGGTGCCCGGACTTCGCTCTTCAACAATTACCGATCTTCGCCGGAGTTGGTACGTATCCAGCACGTGCTGGCCCAGGCGTTAGACGCGCGAGCCGTACAGCCGGTATCTCAGGCTGATGGCACAATTGACGGAGAAAGTTGCTCAATTCTCGATTTTGCAAGTCCGAAAATTGAAGCGCGGCAGTTGGCACGATCAGTGGCGTCCTACATTGCCCATCTGAAACTGGCTCCTCGAGATTTCGTCATCCTGGTTCGACAAAAGGCAGGAGAGTATGCCGAACTTTTAGAACCTGCTTTCGCGAGCGAAAACTTGTCTCTGCGTAACGAAGCTGGAATGGTCGGCAAAGTGATGCTGCAAGAGCTGATGGCAGAGGAAATCTCAAAGTTGCTGGTCACCGTTCTCCGCCTCGCAATGACTCCGCGAGCTGGTGGTTATTGGTCGACCTGCCAGAATTGGCTCGCGTCAATGAGAGGGATCGATGCCGATGACGCAATCAGGCAGAGTAGGCTCGCGCGTGAGTTGGATACCTATACAACCGAACTGGCTGCACGTTACTCCCATTCCCCAAAAAGCAAGTCGGCCTCGCGCGCACTTGTTGACGACATCCTAAATTTCGTGGGTCCAGAGCATGTGATCCGCTCCAACCCTGCCTATGACCAGGGAACCTGGCTAGAAAAAGTGCTAGACGCGACGGCGGAACATCTTCTGTCCACCTCGTTCCACAGTACGGACTGGTCCCACGCCCTCGACATGTACGAAGGCGTCCACGCAATTCCATTGATGACGATCCACAAGAGCAAGGGCCTTGAGTATCACACCGTCATTTTTGTCGGACTGGATGACGGCGCGTGGTGGAGTTTTTCCCAGGATGAAATTGAGGCGACAGCAGGATTTTTTGTGGCTTTCACCCGGGCCAAGCAGCGGGTCATATTTACTTACTGTGCCTCGCGTGGCACACGAACAAAAATTGCGATCCTGTACGAGCTGCTTACCAAAGCCGGAGTCCAAATTACGTCCGGATCGAATTGATGTTTCTAAGCGAGACTTCAAAGTTAGAGTATCGTGGCTATGAACTGTCTTCGGCAGTGGCGGCATGAGCAGGCTCGAAAATTCAAGGCACCTTGAGCAATATGATTCGGCTATTATGATTAAAAAGCGTGTTCAGCCCTCTAAACCGCCTTTGTTGATCCAGTTGATTCAGAAATAAGGATATTTCGATGCCCGCCACAGCTTCGTTGCTGTCGACAGTTCTCTTTCTATCGCAATCTGCGCAAGCGCATGCTGCTCGTTCGAGCGGCGGTTTTGTCGTGGATTCTCGAAAAACGCCAGAGAGTTTTTCATGAATTACTTTACCGACACTGCCGTTAACATTTTAGGCAACAGTAAGCTGCGGACGCCTCAAATCGAAGCCTACATCAAGGCCCAAGAGCATTTTGCAAGCAATCCTGAGCAGGATGCGCTGATCGTGCTGCCTACGGGCACGGGCAAATCAGGGCTGATTTCCATCGTGCCGTTTGGAATGGCGAAAGGGCGTGTCCTGATCATCACCCCTGGTCTTGTGACCAAGCAGAGCATCAGGAAGACCCAGGACCTCCTGGAGGACAATTTCTGGATTAACTTTGATGTGATCTTCAGCGGAAATGACCTGCCCGTCACTTGCGAGTTCAACTCGCTGACGCTCCAGCGCAACTTGGAGCAAAGCCACATCGTTTACTCCAATATTCAGCAAATTCACAGCGACCGCTCTACGTGCCTGACCAGGCGAGTCCCACCCGACTTCTTCGACCTGATCATCGTCGATGAAGGGCATCACGCGCCGGCTGAAACTTGGCAAAAGACACTTGGCTACTTCGCCAAGGCTAAAAAGCTATTTGTAACTGGAACCCCATTTCGCGGTGACAACCAGGAAGTGCCCGGAAAGCTGATTCACACAACGCCGCTGTCTGAGGTGATGAGAGACCGCTACGTCAAATGGCTCAGAAAAGAAACGGTCAATGCTCATCAACTCTATTTCACGTTGGCTGACCAGCCTGGCGTTAGGCTATCAAAGGAGGAAGTTCTCGGGTTCAAAGATCCTGAGTGGGTTCAGCGCAGCGTTGCATTGTCCAAGGAATGCTCACTGGATGTGATTGACCAGAGCATTTACAACCTCACCGAGCTGAAGAAAGCGTCACCTGAAGTGCCTCACAAAATCCTTGCTGTGGGCTGCAGTATTTCCCATGCCGAGGATTTGCGTACTTGGTACGAGGCCAAAAATCTGAGAGCGGCGATTGTTCATAGCTACATGGAGCAGTCGGACATCGATGCAGCTTTTAGAACGATCGATAACAATCAATGCGACGTGGTCATCTCCGTGAACATGCTGATGGAAGGATATGACCATAGATACCTTACGGTTCTTGCACTTTTTCGACCCTATCGAAGCCTGAATGCTTTCGCTCAAATCGTCGGCCGGGTTCTTCGCGCAATCCCTATAGAGGAGATCACAGCGTTCGAGATTGATAACAACGCCGTTGTGATCTACCACGAGGAAACCGGCCTGGATGAGATGTGGAGCTCGTTTCAGAAGGAGGTTGATCGAGCAAAACATCAACGCACCAAGGAATACGTGATCACTGACCAGGAATACGTTCGAAAAGAGGAGTCCCTGGCGGGGGTTGGTTCCTCCGAAGCTTTTGTCAGCGATCAGGATTCCTATTTGGAAGACCTGGATTTCAACAAGATTTTCTCTGACAAACGAGCCGAAATCGATGCTTTTGCGGCCCAGAAAGTCAAAGAGTTGCCGGGCATAGAGGGTTACGACGCTGACGTGCTTGCACAGTTGACGAACGTCATCCGCAACGCTGAGATGAAGAAAGCCGCCCAAGTCATCGACCCGACACTCATGGAAAAACGACCAGAGATCGCGCGGAAGCAGCTTCGAGAGATCCTTACCAAAAAGGCCCAAGATGAAGTTGCCACACTGCTCAGCGACCTAGGGATCGACGAGAAAAGCTCTACTCTTTATCGGAAATTCGCAGCTCACGTTCCGATGGCAAAGCCGAATACTCCCAACGACGGTATACTGGTGAGCTTTATCAATACCAAGCTGGCTAAGAAGTACGGCAAGGTTGCTGAGCGTGATAATAGCTCGCTTTCCGAGTCGATCGCGCACGTGGAAGTAGTCATCGCTGAACTGAGGAAAATGCTGAGATGAGCCTCGAATCTATCAAATTACTCGTTGACGAACTGACGACTCTCCATATCAGCCGAGGCGTTCAGCCTAGCGACCTCATCGACAACCTGTTCGAAGACACCTACGTCGAATCAGCATCCCGTAAGACATCGAATGGTGTGATATTTGAGATCACCTTTCTCGAGACCGATGAAAACGACTGTCCTGTGAAAGTGGCGATGCGATACACCTACGACAGTAGTCGCAACTTGGTGCTCATCGAACAGAAGGTCGCAAAGAAATACGCAATTCAGTGGGATCGTGCAGCCTCGATACGCCAACGAGTTGAAAGACTCGAAGCGATGCTGGCCACCAGTCTTCCACAAGAGAAAGTGACGGCCATACTTTCCACTATCCCAGACGATTTTGTGGCCATCTTTCCTCGTCTGAAGCTCGTCGCTTAGTCCAGGTATAACTGGACATATACCGCTCGGAGAGTGCCCCGTCCTGTGTGGAACGATCGGGTGACCCCTAGAGTTCAATTACTCGCGTAGAGCATGGTTTTGACCGATTCTGGTGGTCAATCGTCAGGCTTCTAATCAATAGCGTTTGAACCCCCGAGCACCAGACTCCATTCACGAGCTTTCAACTCGCGACATACTGAAGGTGATCCACCAAAGCAGCGTTGCGAAACTGCCATCATCTGTGCCTCTGTCACATAGCGAATCTCGGACCCATTTTCATCCAATAAGACGCCTCCGGCACCTCTCAACAGCGCATGACCTGCCACAACATCATGCGCTGAAACAGCGTAGAGAGAGATGCCGCAAATTCCGTCACCCGCAGCCACTCTTGCCAGTCTGTACGCGATCGATGGCATTGCATGGAAATGTCCTGGAGCACACAGTTCACGATTGAGTTCTGGCTTTGTCATCGCTGCTGCACTCACCATGATCGTGCTCTGATTCGAAAGCTGTTTATTCTCGAGGCGTACAGACACTGCTCGACCGTTGCGAATCAAATGGGGGGTGCCCTCAGCCCAACCGATGCAGTCGGGGTGCCCCTCAGAAGTCACTGGCGCGTATACGACCCCCATCACGGGAATGGTGTTATGCAGTAGCCCTACTGATATCGCTGATCCCTTCATGCCATTCAAAAAATCACTGGTGCCATCGTTAGGGTCTACAACCCAACACCACGACTGCCCTGTCAGAACGTGCCCGGTCTCTTCGCCCCAAAAATCGCAGTTGAACACGCTGAGAAGTTCTGGCCGCAAGAAACATTCGATTTCGACATCGATCGCGGCCTTGTCACCAATGCCTCGAGGTCCCTCTGGAAGACTCCACTCGGCCGCGAGGAGAGCGCCTGCGTGTTGAACGATCTCTGTTACTTGAGCAAGTAGTTCAGAAAGATTTGGACCAGGCATAAGGCTCCTCAAGGCTGATAAACCGCTCAGGGAATGTCTCCAAGGCTGCTGTGGCGCATGATAGGCATACCGATTGCAATTCACATCGTTTATAGCAAGTCGTTCCATATCGATACCCCAGGATCATCATGAGAAGACCAAAGAAGATACTTTTAAAGCTTAAGCAGATTGTCGAATACAGGCGGATAGCCCGCTCTGGTCTGGAAAAGCGGTCTCTCAAACAGAGCAGATTCTTGGAACGGGCAGCAAGCTTTGACCGAGATTTTGAGCCAGTTGAAGGCCTGGGTGGTGCAAGCAAACAATCACCTAAATGCATATCTGCAAAAGATAAGGAGGCCTGACAATTCTCTCCAACCTCAGGGCCGGCATGCGACCTTAGCGAATTTTAAGCCAATGGTTAACGAGGGGGGAAGCGATTCGGATCAGCTAATCGCTGTGCAATGTACGTGAACGGCCACTCGAAAACATCGGCCATGATCTGATTTGCTTTTGATTTTGGTGTGCTAGTAGAAGATTGGTAATTCCAAATAACGCTTGTTAGGCCGAGTGCTGAAGCTCATTTAGATATTCGGATATCGTATTCAGCAGCTCATTAACTGATGATGAGGAAAATCCCGCTTTTATTTCTGCTTGGGCCATTTTGACAGTTTGTAGTAACGATGAAAGGTGCTCGCTGCGGATTGCCGCCTCCACAACTTCTTTTCTGTTGGATATATCTGAGAAAGCAAGATGTATGTAGTTGTCTAAAGAATTAATGTTTGTGTGACCTGTCCATTGTTGCACCTCACGTTTGAAGGATTCAGTGTTGATTAGTAAGTTCCTGAACTCATCAGAATTGTTAAAGTCATGCTGAATAATCAATTTTATGAAATATTGAGTGATGAAGCGATGTCTGTACATGTGTGGAGATAAGCGCTCATTGATGCCAGCTAGTCCCGCCAACTCTGAGATCTCTTGTGTGATCGTATTTGGCATTAGGCCCTTTCCAGTGCGTGCACTGATAAACAGCAAGCCATCGTCCTCAACTCCCAGAGATTTAATTTTTGGGAGTCGGTTAAATTCAATATAAGAAACGATGAATTTTAAATCCGGAATTGAGATGGGCAAGTATCGATGATGGATTGAGTTTCCGCGCTTTTTCGCCGTCATCAATTTTAATCCGATGATAGGCTCATGAAGCGCTGCATATACATCATGCGTCGTTATCGAAACCAGTTCAGAACGTCGGCAACCAGTATGGGCGAGTAGTTTAAGCATCACGAATCTACGCTTTCTGAGAAATAGGTCCTCAGTACCAGCGGCTGCGTCGATAATGGCATTCGAATGAGCCTCAGTAATCGGGAATCTTTTTTTGTCAGGCGATGGCTCAGGAAATGAACGGTGATGCCAATAGTATTTGGTGATGCGCTTTCTTCCCTTCCCAATATCTATTTCAGCTTTTCTTTTTTCAGCTCTGATCACTCCATCTTTACCGACAAACTCATCTCTACCGGTGATTTTTCCGATATAGGCCAGTAAGTCGATACAGTTTTTCCCTATCGTAAGTATTGAAGTTGTCGACCGAAGTGTGTGTGTCGTAGACAATGATTTCTTGTTGTTAAGCAACGTCTGCATGAATAGTATAAAGAGGCTATCGGTCATTTGCGCAACATCAATCGCGTTATCCGAACAAAAACGCAGTAAATGGCTTATGTTGCCCGCATAGGTTTTTAATGTTCCGCCTTTGTTATTGCGAGACAATCCTTTTCTATAAAGAGAATGCATGTAGCAATTAGAGTAGTGACACCATGTACCGTTAGGGTAGCGAAGCATCGGGATGTACGAAGCCGAGTTGAAAATATATGTTTGATCGGAAAGTAGAGCTAAAGGTAGCTGAAAGTGCGCTGATGTCAAACGATAAAGTTTAGTCATTGGTCGTGACTCTGGGATATTTCAATAGTGCATAAATTTCCGATTGTTGTTTTTCGCAGAGTTGAATATTTACTATATTGTTTGTCTTCTTGGCGTACGCTCTCGCCTGTTCCATGCTTGTTTCTAATGCGATGGTGTAGCAAAGAATTTCTTCGTTGAGAAACTGTATTTCTTTTTTAAGAGCAATGACGTCGTCTTTTAACGTTCTAGGTTTGTCTTGAGCAGAAATCAGAACCACTACTGGGGAACACACTTTTAGTGCCAAAATTCTTGCATGATCCATAGCCTCAAAGCCTCCTGCAAGAAAGCAATCAGCACGGGTCTTCAACGTATTTAAAGAGCAAGGATAGATGTTTTTATCCGGAGCTGAGTGTCGAGCTAATGAGCCTTGTGATTTTAAGAAAGCTCCTATTGCTGATTTCTGATATTTGTGTGGATGAGAGGCAATATCGAGAAGTAAATTGTAAAGGTTGATTGTCGAATGGAGTTTTTTGTTCATATTGATTTTATCAGCTTAGTTGCCAGCCTATATGTAGTTGCGTCGTCTATTTTAATAAAATGTGGCTCGACAGTTAGCGAGTGGTTTTCGATTAGTGTTTCCAAGTAGATTTCTACTTCTTGAGAATCCAGTATGGTAAATTCAGATGTTCCAAAATGTGAAAGTAGAGCTGCCGCGAGTTCATTGGATACCTCTTTATCGCCAGCCGCTAAGGAGTCTGCCAGATAAGCTGCTTTTACCCCGCGAAGTACTTCTCCGGGAGTGGCTTCAGTAATGTAATGATAGAGGTGTTCAAGATCTGCATGGCCCAAGAACCATCTTAATGTGTCGAGGCCACCAAATGAATTGCCCCAAAAAAATATCATCGAAAAGCCGCGCCTCAGTTGGTGCTGGCGGAAATAAAATCTTGATCCTTCGCTGTTTCGAGGTGCCTCAATGTAGTCGCAGAAAAAATCAATACTTCTATTGTAGGCAGGCGAATGTAAGCTCTTTTTTAGTCCTTTTGCATATCTGTCAGGCGGGGCGAACAAATATGTATGTTCAATAATGAGTTTATTTTTGAGCAGCAGGCTTTGGAAGTTTTCCAATGTTTCAATAATGTGAACGCCGATACTTGGAATGGGTCTTTTTAAAATTTGTTTATTGGATAAAAATCCGGATTTTGCGTTAAAAAATATTAAATTTCGCTTTGAGTCATCAAGGCACTCAAACGGCATCAAGCTTTTAAGTTCCGATTGGCGCCGCGCCATCAGTAATCCGATGATCAATTGCGCTGCGCCATAATATACTCGTAACAGTTCCCACAGCCCCTCGTTACTGCGGAGCCTGTTAAAATACTCCTGAACTTTGTTTTCTCTAAGTTCTTTAGAGAGTTTTTTGCCAGCCAGCATCTTGGTGCTAAGACTCCAGCATTGGACTCCTAACCCAGCTAGGCGAGGTGTGATAGCTTTGCGAACCCACCAATCCGAATCAGGATCGTTTACGCTCTCCCCATACTTTGCTTGAGCAGCAATGACAGCAGAAGCAGATTGGAAAATGTCTTCTCCGTACTCGTAAATAAAATCGATAGCCTTTTGCAGCGCAGGTAATAGGATACTCGGCCTCAATGTCTTAAAACGCATGGTTTGCGCTAAATTTAGGTGCGCTTTCAAAGCACTCAAACTGAGCTTAGTAAAAGCATGACTGGGAATTTCAATTCCTAATTCTGGCAGTTTGTTTATCGCCATAAAAGTTGCATAATATTTGGTAAACTGTCGATCTGACATCGAGTCTTCATTTGCCGTGCGAACCCCAACGACATTGTACTCAGTTGTCATCCCCGGATAAGGGGCCAGATTTAGCTCAGGTAAAGCACTTTTTATAGCGCCCCCCACAAGGGTATTTTTATAGATGTGTGATGCCAGTCGGGTGATGCTTACCGTTAACCTGTACCCCGAGCTGAGAATGGGACTATAATAATCGTTCTCATGTAGCCATATTTTGACTTTAAGAGTTTCGCTTGGCGAAAGGCCATATGCTGTTTCATTTTGAATCATTAAAACATAGAGATCGGGATTTTTTTCAGCGAAACGTAAGACAATCTGATCGCTACACTCACTGGATCTTCTTAGGAAATCGACCACAGTTTGCCGCCAGTTATAGACCCCTTCAGCAATTTTTTCCGAACTCGACAACTGATAAAAAAACGATGCGACATCGTTTTCTGTTAGAAGGTTTAATCCATGGCTGGCGAGCTTAAGGCGCGAACTGTTCAGCAAAAGGTAGTCAATGATGTTTATCGCTCTTCGCGTGTTAGCGTACGCGGTGATACTACCTGGTTTTACACCTTGATTTAAATTCTGGGTATTCTGAACAGTTATCCAGTTTTTGAATAATTTCAATAATTTTTTGTTTTTGGGGTCGGAAAGTTTAGACCCGTCCTCGAGCTCCACGTTGAAATTTACACAAAATCTATACCCGTGCGCGAAATCAAAGCACCATACGTTGGAATCAAAGTCCGAGGTCAACCATTCGCTCTCAAACCGAGTTTTCTGGGAGGGGAACATTTCTTCCAGAAAGGCCAGCGCGTGAATATTTTCTTTCGCGTTCATTTAAATGGTTATCCCTAGTTTGTTTTTAGCGTTAGAGAGTGCAAGCTGGATGTCTGGTCGATCACTAAGGCATGAGTCAACGTGAGTGATTATTTTAGAGCTGAGATCTTTCCAAAGACTTGATTGTAAATGGCTGCTAGATTTGTACCTTGAATCATTAAGCTTTAATAGTTCTTCAAAAATTTGTTCATTCAGTGATACCAATATAGAGCTGTCGGGCCGCGCCTCGCTAAAGCGAGTGTTTGATTCCTCAGGGGGGAGTTGTATCGAGTGGTTTAATAAAAACTCCTCAACCTGCTCTAAGCTGTCAAAACCTGAAGCCTTCAGTTTGTATGGGCTCCCATCCATCGCTTCGATAATTATTCCTGCTTGAAAAATTCTAATCCATCGATCCTGAAAGAAATCCCAAATGGGTGCTGGGAGATAGCGCGCTAACAACGATGGATCAAATGATTTATGGCCAAGAGCTTCGGACATTTTTTTTGCGCTTTTTGATTCTAAATAGATCATTACTCCAGCGGTCGCGCGAATTGTGGAGAGATTAGCGCGTTGTGCGAGGTACGTAGCTTCAGCATGATCTAGGTTCGTGTATTTCTTTAAGCCGGATACCAGTCTTTCTATTGGGATGGGTGATGTGGTAACCGAAGCTAACTTTGGTCGCTGAAATTTGCCGAAGCTTCTAACTGCGGATAATAATAAATATCTGTAATTATCATCTCCAATAGATTGTAGGTATCGTCTGCCGTAGTCGGTGACGTCGATTATTTGTTGAACAAGATATGCACCGTACTCGCAAAGGCTAATAGTCTGCTCAGCTTCACGGTGCCCTCTACGAAGTTTATATCCAACTAATTGATACCCGTTGTCGGTTGGGATGAAACCAATTTTTTTCCCATGCTCATCATATATCTCCAAGTTTTCCAAGAAACCAACGGTGATTTTTGGATACAGACTTACGAGTAGTAGGCAGTGTGGGTACAATGAGCTTGTTGTTGCTAATCCTAGCTCATATGCTGTTTCTGCAAATGGCGAAGCAAAAATTTGGACAGCTCGCTCCATTATATATGAATAGGAGTGCTCTTCGATATTTCGTGCTGCATTAGCAAAGCACGCTGGATTATTCCGATCTCTCATCCATTGAATTTGGCCTCCCTCGTTTTCTCCAGATCCACCGATCCAGCGCAGTGTTCCATTCGGCGCTTCTCGCAATCGTCGATTTAGTCTGGCGTCCAGATCTGCGACTTCAGCTTTAGCCCAGGTTGTTAAGTCGTTCATTGATGAGTTTAGGCTGTCAAAGATGTGGTAGATAGCCGCTTGGTCGGTAATCTCTAGTGGAATATCGTGCAATAATTTTGAATGAACGAGTGTTCCGTCATTTCCAGTGCTGATTCTTGAAGCCGCATCGGTATAGAGTCTCTTTGGTAACACGGGTAATCCAGCATACCCCCCACTTAGTAGGGATGCTGGAATGAGTTGGTTGCGCACGAAAGCTGAGAATTGTACGTTCCAGGCCGATGCGATGGTGCTTAGTTTCTGACCTTTTCCGCTATCATATGCTGTTGTAACGTAATACTTCACAAAACGATCCCAGAATTCGCTCATGAATACGTCTGAAGTTAAGTGTGTAGGTGTGATATCCAATAGTTGAGTCTCTATAAAATCTCCTAGATTCGATAGCATTGGCATTGCTCGATAACGCCTTCCTGATAGGAAGATATGAGTTTCAGAATAGAGTTTCCTTGTAAAGTTGGCACCAAGCTTTCGGTAAAACGCCCATAAGGGAAGAAAATGCATCCCTCCAGAAACATTCAGCAACGGCCATCCTCGCCAATATTCTATTTTTTGGGGGCATTGCTCTAAGCTATTCAGCACACTTATGTATTTGTTTATTTCTTCGATAGTCAAGGGGAATGAATAATCTTTCTTGGTGGGGTATTTCTCTGATAGGAAAGGAATTATTGATATGAAAAACCTCGCTCGTTGGGCGCGAAGTAGCGGAGTCGTTTCAATATGTTTTTCTGAATATAAAAAACCTAGGAAGCCTTCCGCCACCTTTCGGAATTTCGATTGCGATCGCGGAGTTGCCGCCTGACGGGTTATCTGGAGGTAGCACTCAAAGCTTTTAAGCGTAATCTGCTTCACTGATGAACATAGCCGACCACGGCTCGACGTTGCGTCGGTAAATATTGCCCTTTGGTATTCATTCAGCTGCTCATACGGATAGTGATCATAGTGGACCCCATTTGAGAAGATTGGCAACGATTCGATGGACGGAAATGCCATGGTAAACCCTTGATCTGACGGTCTAAATTCGATTTTGACAACCAAACCTAAAAAGTCAAAATGGAAGTTCATCGAGGAACAGCACGCCGTGGTGGGCGAGGGTGATTTCGCCGGGTTGCGGTTTCGAACCACCACCCACCAGCGCTGGGCCGGAGGCCGAGTGATGGGGCTGGCGGAAGGGTCTTTGCGGCCAGTGGCTCAGGGGCACGCAACTGGTGACGGATTGAATGGCAGCGACTTCCAGCGCCTCGTTTTCGGCGAGCGGTGGAAGCAAACCCGGCAACCGACTCGCCAGCAACGTTTTCCCGGTCCCCGGCGGTCCGCTGAACAGCAGGTTGTGGCACAAAACACCCACGGCTTAATCGGTTGATGGTGCTGGGGCTCAGGACAGATATCTTTTTGATGGTCTAGGCTCCCCCCACTACCCATCAGGAGGCTTCCGTATGAGCAAGGATAAAATGGCTACTTGCCATTACAAATATGTACTTGAGGGTAAGGAGAAAGCGGGGAAAACAGAGGTATCAGAAGAGCTCAAGCACCCAGGCTCGGCGCATGACTTATCGGAAGCGCTAAGACGCAGCATCAGGCTGGATGAACCAAAGTATTTTATAAAAACACCCGAGGAGCATGGAGCAACGCGCACGGGATACCTTGTAGGGCCTGCCATGATCGTATTTGGTTGGGATAAAGAATTCGAGCGAGGGTTTGAGTCGGGAGTAACTGACAGATTCAACTTTTACGTTAAGGATAGGCCTCTCAAATTGTGAGGTTCGCTGCGCGAGGGCTGATCTGACCGTACCGCACGACAAGCCGTAGACCCAGCACACCGAAGGTGAAAGACTGACTAGCCAGATTGGAGGGTGGACAACCTCGCTATGGATGTGAATTTCCGGCTACAGCCTATCGATGGTGAAATCGTTGTGGTCGAGGACGACCCTATACTACGTGACCTGATGCAAGAAATCTTGGTGGACGTTGGCGCTAAGTGTGTCGCTTTCAGCAACGGTGACGATGCTTTGATTTACTTGCTGCAATCTGACACCCAATGCGCCCTAATCATTGCTGACCACGGGCTACCGGGACAGGTTCAAGGGGCAGAGTTGGCGGAGCTTGTCCGGGGCAGATGGCCCGAGATACCGATAATAATTACAAGCGGCTGGACTGACACCTTTATCGGGCTGCCGGGAGCTACCAACTTCCTTCCAAAACCGTGGACGTTAGAAGGTTTGGTGACGGCAGTTGCGGAATTGCTTCAACCCGGTGTGCCGGTGAGTAAGAAGTCTTCACTCCTCGGCGAAGATGATTGAGAGCCATGGCGGAAAATGGCGCTTTCTCAGGGGCATTAAGCAGTACCTGGATTTTCAATGACGGGGGCCGCTATCTTTGCCGAATATCTGAGGTTTCAGGGGCGCTTGAGGCTACCCCTGACCCAGAGACGGAACAGGCGCTAGAACGCCTCAGAGGGCGTGAAACCGCCTAGAAAAGACGGTTCTTGAGTGAGAAGTGCTTGGGTCTTCTTTCTTACTGATCAGTAGTTACTTGTTCCAGTGACGCTTCACTGTTGCTATGCCAATCTTCAACTCGGTAGCTACCTGTGCCTGAGTTTTGTCTTGTGCTTTCAGGCGCTGAACATCTGCTGTGGTATCGGTGGCTTCGGGACGGCCAAGCTTCTTACCCTCTGCTTTGGCCCGCAGCAAACCTTGCTGTGTACGCTCGATAAGCAAGTCACGTTCAAACTCAGCCACAGCCCCCAGCACTTGCATGGTCATCTTGCCTGCTGCACTGGTAAGGTCTACACCACCGAGGGCTAGGCAGTGGACGCGGATACCAGTTGAAGCCAGATGCTCTACGGTTAGGCGCACGTCCATTGCATTACGCCCCAATCGGTCCAGCTTGGTAACGATCAGCACGTCACCCGATTCCATACGTTCTAATAGCTTCTGGAAGCCTGCACGCTCCTTTGCAGCAACGCTACCTGACACCGTTTCTTCCACTACCCGGCTGGTTTGTACATCGAAGCCAACCGCTTTCACTTCCTGCACTTGGTTTTCAGTGAACTGGTTGGAGGTGCTGACTCGGCAGTAGAGGAAGGTGCGTGACATGATGTTTGGCTCCGGTATCGTTTAACGTGGTATCAGTGTACCAAGGTATCAACAATATCCAAAGCCTATTTATATGATACCTAATACCGTCTGTCAGGAAGGTATCGTTTAACGGTCGTTTGATGATGCCTAAAAACGGCGAAGTTGGTTGATTGCATCGGTGAGGGCCTGAGCGTTCTTATCCAGTACCTGAAGCGAACCCAATACGTTTTCAGCTATGTGTGCACCTCCGTGGCGAGTTGCCCAGTTTGCAACCTCTTCTAAAGCAGCGGCGATTCCATGCTGGTTATGCAGCAGGAGGGTAAGCGCGTCCGCTGTGGCGATGTTGGCTGAAGTGTTGTCTGGCATGGTGATCGTCCTTGAGAAATGTGAGGGCACCTAACGACACCCCCACGGTAAACGGCTATTTACCTTTGGGCTTCGTAGGTTTCGTCGGCTTATCCTTTTCCTTTACGGTTTCCCTTGGTCTTTTCTTGGCCTCGCCCTCGGTTACGTACTCTCCAGTAACCGCATCACGATATCTTGTCGGCATATCCACTCCTTAATAGCTCATCGCCACGCTGGCGACACCGACAAAGCTAGTTCAGGAAGCTCTTATAGCAAGGCGCTGAAGGACTCTTGCCTTCTAGTGAAAACTGTCGGTGGGATGACTGATAGTGCCGTTAGGAGATTCAGACGGCTTTACTGAGGCCGGGAGTGAGGGCTAGATTTAGCACTGCCATTACTCGCCCCGCGTGTGCCACCATGGACAAATAGACCTAGACCAAGGAGAGCAGGCGAATGGAAAACCTTAACGGTTGGCAGCGATTGTGGGCAGTAGTCAGCGTGTTAGCTGGCCTGTACACAATGGTCTACCTATCTGATGGGTATATGCACCCAACGGACAATGTAAAAGCTTTGTATGACAGCGAGATTGCTCGGCTGGAAGAAACGCTTAAACAGGTGAGCACAGGCTCAGGCAGCGAGCAAGCGGTGAAGCAAGCAGAAGATGCTATCGCTGCAAGCAAAACCAGCTACGTTAAACTCATTCAGGACATACCCAAGGTTGCGATATGGTCATTCGTTGTTGCAGCGATAGCATCGCTCGCAGCAGGCGTAGGAGTGTTCCTTGCTGGTATGGCCGTAGGGTGGGTATATCGAGGCTTTCGCCCCTTGCCACTCAACCCTACGGTAGAGGCTCCTCAGGTTGCGGCACATACACCTGAAGCAGCACAGGCAATACAACGTCCAGCCCTTCCGAATCCGCATAATAATAAACCCTGATTGCTCCTGGTGATTCATACAAGGATGTGCAGCTATGCAACGAAAGACACTTGTATTAGCGTTCTTGGTCATTCTGATTTCTGGCTGCGGTCCATCCATTGAAGAAGTGAGTGAGCAGACAAAGCTGTCTATGCAGGAAAAGTTGAATTCCGATGAAAATCTAAAAAAGTATGATCTTAAGGTTCGCAGCGTCACAGCAATTCATGAATCTGGAAACAAATACAAAGGTATGGCTGACGTTGAGGGCGAAGGAGAGAATCATCAAGTGACGATAGATATCATCGCAGACGGGAAGAGCATTTTTTGGGAAGCAAAGCCTATGGCGTTTGCTTTCGTCCTCCGCCTAAAACCCAAACCACTCGAAACAGCCCCTGTTGAACCTGTTCAGAACAAGAGCATAATTTGGAGCGTGCAAGTCGCGTCTCTTTCATCTGAGACAACTGCGTTGCAGCTAATGGAGAATCTAAAACGGGCTGGATATGGTGTCTACCGAACTCAGTCAGACGGCAAAAATCGTATTTTTGTTGGGCCTATATCGGAACGGGGAGAAGCAGACCGGATACGGCAACAGTTGGACCGGGATCATAACCTCAAAGGCTTCGTGGTTAGATATTTTCCCCAATCAGCGACTATCAACGAATAGGAACAGAGAGTCGTTGATACAGAGGTGTCAATTCTACTTGAGCGTAGGTGAGCGCATATCCCTCTACAAATGCGGGAAATGCCTCTTCGCTCCAAGGTCCGCCGACTGCCTCCCCATTAACGAATACAGCACCATTTATCCAGCTCCGTGACATAGCAGTAAGGTCGTAATATAAGCCTACGGCTTCGCTGGGAGTGACTTCAGATTCTATCTGCACCGACCAACGCCCGGACCTCTCTAGATACTGCCACCGCTCCTTAACGGGCGAGAACGAGCCAATAGAAGGCTTTGTGCTGCTGTCTAGGTTGTCTGCCGAAGCCTTCAAGATAAACCAATAGAAATACGTCATTGGTTACGTGCCTGTAGTAATTTGAGCCGAGCATCTAAAATTCTAAGCTGTGATTCCATGTCGGTATTTATCCTATCTTGCCTTTCAGCGTTATTATTAATTTTCCCCTCGGTGTAGTTAACCAGTGAGTCCAGTCTCTGCCGGATCGCATCATCACTACTATGGTCAGCCTTCGTTGTGATCAAAGCAAATGTCAGCAATGAAATACAGATAACACCTATGAGTCCGAACAGAACTGGGACGGCAATTGCAACATTATTCAATTTCCTAAACCTTCTTATTTCTTATCGTTTTAACTTATTATTCTGCAAAGCGTTATAATATTGCATTATTGGCGGAGGAATGCATCGTGCTAAACAGTTGGCGTCAATAACCCAACAAACATGCAGGGTGCAAAGGAGTGGGGAGACATAAGTCTCCCAAGCTCCTGCTAGCTCGATTCCTGCTTGCTTAATCCTGTTTAGGGAATCTTTTCAATAGTATCTCTTTGGTGTGATCCACAGGTTCTGTAGGCTTGCTCGCTTCAAGCAACAGATCTACATAGACTTGAATCTCATCATCTGACTGCTTTGGCTTTACAGCGGCTACTGGTTCAGCAGGCTTTGGGGCCTTTGCAGTCTTGCTGAAATACTGGGCGCTTAGAAGTTTCTCTTCGCGGGTCTTTGGAAATAGAACGTTCTTCATCATATTGTAGCTCCGTACTTATTGGATTAATTGGTGTTGAGGTTTTGGAATACTTCCTGAGCTTCAGCCAAAGCAGCAGCCAATTCCTTCTCTTCTTTTACTTGAAGAGCCTTGGCTTCTTTTGCTTTCTTTTGATCGAACAACTGCTGAGCCAGGAGCTGAATGTTTCGTTCCTTGTCTGCCTCCAGTTCAAGTTCGTATTGCGCTTTCACCTCTTTTTCAATTCGCTGAAGCTCTTCTTCCAGATTTTCTTTCTCAAAACATACGAGCAGATATCCGTTCAGGTTTTGAGGGGTGCGGAACTGACTGAGTTTTCGTCCTTTCTGTGCCATTTCCATAATCTTTGGAATTACAATCGATACAGGTTCGTGAATAGTTTCCAATGCTGCCGCTGAGCTTTTGAAACTGAAGATGGCGTTCTTCAATCGTTTATCAAATACTTCCTGATCGAACTGGAAGCTTTGAAGGCTAACGTGTTGTTTGGTACTGGTCATATATTATTTCCTTCTATGTTTTAGATGCCATAATGGCTTTGTGTAAGGCAGGGGATTGCCTTGTATCTTGTTCAGTTAAGAACAGAATTTGTTATGTATGTATTTGTGTGGAGGTCGTGTATATCAAGGCTTGGAGCGTAATGCTAAATATCTTTTTATTACTAGTCGGCTGTTAGAAGTCTACATAGATGGGTTCGATGAATTTCCTCAGATTGGGGTTAGTGGGATTAGGTTGATAGTCATCTTCAATCTGAATGTTAAGCATCGAATAATCGTATTCATCTGTCCCACACACGTAGTTGAAGCTTTCAAACATAGCCAGTTCAGCATTCGCTAATTTTGCTTCCTCCAAGTACTCGTATTCTTGAAGCTTGGTGCACAGTCCTAAAGATATGATTGCGTCCTGCACCATAGGTACTTGTTTGTAAAACCGCTCGTACTGATCGGCGTGCCACTTTTGTATACTGTCATTGCTGCGACTGTAGTCCGGCGATAGATCAGTGACGCACAGATATTTGCGGAGAGTGTTCACCACCAATTTCTTATCTACTGGCGCGCCTTGCATCGCCTGAAACGTCTGGAAGCTGACGAAATCACGCAGCTTGCTTGCACCCATACCGTCCCGGAGCTTCAGAGGTGCCCACATAGCGCCGTAAGGCCGATCCAAGACGGTGCTGAGGCCTTCTTGGTCTGGTTCCCGGCTTAACCACGCACCCACCGCCCGAAGGACTGGAGTGAAGAAAGCTATGTTGTCTCGGTGCGTACCAGCGGGCAGCTGTTCAGCGAGCCTTATAGATTCATCCAGCGCAACCAGAATCGAACGCCTAGGACTCAGGTCCATTTCATACAATTCCTTGTTTTCAAAGTTTGCACGCATCTTGTCTAACTCGCGCTTGCCCTTCTTTTCAAGTTGAGTGAGTGAAAACCCACAGTCAGGAACATTTTTGTTGATCCAGCGTGCCTGGGACAGTCGAGGCGATGTATCGATCTTGTTATTGTTGGCATACTCCACTAACACGCCCCCCAAATACTTTGCTACTTTCGCCAGCACGTCTTTATCTGATGTGTCATCTGCAATCAACCATTTCTGTTTGAGGCTCGCTCTACTGACTGAGAGGCCCATGCCTTCATATGACTTGTTTGAATGCACCTGATTGGCTAACGCCGGGGCAATGAATAGATTATGAGGATGTAAACAACCTACGGAGTGTGTGCCCTTCACAGGGCTCATATGAGCCGTATGAAACTTGCTTGTCCTGCTTTCGGGGTTGTACGCATATGTCTTGTGCTTGTAATTGTATAACTCAAAAAGCTGGGTGAGCGTCTCAGGAGTATGTCCTTGTAAACATTCTACCGTTCCTGCACGGCGTACTTCACGAGAAAGCCACAACCAATGTTCAGATACAGGTAGGCGAGCAATTCTCTTTTCAGCCTTGCTAAGTCGAGTTGACTCTTTCTTGTTTCTTGCAGCTGCGTTATTACTCGCAACGCGGCAGGCTGGGGTGCAGTATTTGCTTTTATACTGAGACGTTGTGTACGGGGAATTACAGTAGCTGCAAATCTTGTTTCGCTGGACCATCTTCTACCTCACGAGGGGCTTGTAGTTTGATTAATTTAAACAGTTTATCTATTGCTTTGTTGCAGGTATGTGTAGGACTGTCATAACCCCACATCTCCATTAGCTCAAGCAAAGATGTTGTGGCTTCTTGAGACAATGAAACCTTTATCTTTTTCATATATGTATTACCTTGGGTTGGCTGTAGATCAATTAAGACGCGGGTTGTAGGGCAAAGACTTATTAATCTTTATCACTTACTTAGCTTTGCAAACTGTTCCTTAAGTTCGCGGTGGAGAAAGTAGCGGCGGCAGACTGCGTTCATCATCCTTGTAAAAGAGTCGTAATGTTCGGCCTCAGCTTCCAACAGTTCGATAAGATCCAGTGGCATTGCGATTTTAACAATCTTAGTTTGCATAATGATCATCTCCGTTGGGAAGGGTTAGAGCGAGCTGGAATTCTTTGACTTGCTCCGGGGTTTTCAATGCCTTTAGTGCTTCCTTGATTTGTAAGCGAACCTTCTTTCGTGCTGAATAAAGAATGACGCTGCAATTGTTGCTACAGTGCCGGTGATTTTTATTGGTGGGCTCGAATAATGCGTTGCAGATTTCACAGTTCATATAGTTTCCTCGGGATAAATGAAATTCGGGTTTGGGTGTTGATGTGCTTTACTCAGAATTTGAATCAGTTTAAATCCCGCAAGAGGGCCTTCGCCGGGATAGCTTTTCTGTCGCCAGTAGTGAAAGTGGTTATGGCATTTCTGAGAACAGAGAATCTTGGAACTTCGTGTGGTTAGCATTTCACTCCCACACCATTTACATTGCTTTATTAGTTTCATAGGCGTTGAAAAGCCCTCCGGTATTGTTTGGAATATTCAAGATTAAGGAATTTAAAACAAAAACAAACCACAATTCAGACTAAATCTATAGCGCGAATTGTGGTTTGAAACTTCAGAAGTTTTTTGATGGCGGCTATTGTAAAGAAGGAAACAATATCCGCCTGCATTGACCTAACGAGGAAACTCTAATAACACCATTAGGTCGAATGTTTTTTAACGAGGGGGTATGCGAGAAGGTAGAGCGAAGTACTATTAAATCTGGATCAGTGTTGTTTCTTTTATTGAGGATGTATCATCTCACACTTAGTGTTCAAATTGCAACTTTATTTGCAGTTAGTTAAGATTAATTAGTTATAACTATGTAACTAGCTATAACTTGCTATGGGGTTGTGTTTATTATTGTTTGCTTGTATGTCTTACTAAATCGAAATGGGTTTCAGGAGAACTTCAGATAAAAGAATACCTATACCCGGCCATACAGAGCCAACGCTCTGCCTAAGACCGAATAGAGATACCTTATCTGATAGCTCGCCTGATTCCATACCCGTAATACACCGAAGCGTTATCGAAATTGGGAACGAGGTAAGTTGAATCCGAAAAAACCAGATTCTATACAGTCTGCACGGGTAGGGCAGCTGCCTTCAGGACAATGACACTAATAACGCATTGTCTCAACACATTGCATATCGCACGACTTTATTAGAATCGTTAGGGAGGTAGTGTTTTTCAGTTTACCTTGCAGACTGTCCCATCACTCACAGTAGTCCGCTTGTTTAAGAAAGAAGCTGCCATCTCACACAGGAAGCGTTAGCCACCATGTTAACCGACCTTCAATCCGATCTTATATTTTTACAAGAGGGTATCTATTCTACAGTATAAATCTAACTACCTCAATCAATCTCTTGCGTTATTGCTGAAAGTAGTAGTTCGGCTTTAAAGCTCTTGTGAGGGGCGTTAGTCGTTGGAGGCTACATAGGTAGCCATTTTCAGCGAACGGCGATTTGACACCCAAAAACACCGCAGTGAGAGGGCTTTTCGACAGACGTTAGAGGCGTTGAAGGGGATCATTCTTCGTTATCAATATCGTCGAGCATTGTTTCGTGAAGTCTAGCAAGGTCTTCTACCGTTACAGATCTCTTCCTTTCGCCCTGGAGAATGTCACGACCCCTGTTGAGGTGGCCCATCATACCAATCGCGAAACTGTCGCCCTGCTGCTCTGCCAAAATAGTCAGCGGGCGGGTCAGCGGAGTGAACACTAGAGCTACGCCGTCATCCTTAATACCCAGCAAGGTTTTGTCGCCCGAAAATACCCAATAGTTGATTATATGGGCGTACTTTACTTTTCTCACCCGACCAAGGGTGACTATGACATTAAGTCCCTTTAACAGCCCGTTTGCACGCGCTCTACCTTGAAAACTCTCAAGATCTAGCCTGCTGAAGAAATCTTCCTTGGATAAAATTTTCTCTCGGGACAAATCCGTCTTTAGCTGCTCACGCTGGCGCTGAAAGCTTTCCAGATTCTCTTCAAGGTCAACCATGGTCTGTACAAGAAAGGACGGAATTTTACCTGCTGACGTTGCCTGTTCTTGTAGTTCACCAAGCCTCGACTGTACTTCAGCAATTTTCCCATCAAGTACCTGCACGTCTCGCTGAAGCTGGCCCTGACTATTTTGAACCAGACTCAAACTGTCCACTTTAGCCAATAGCTCTTTGAATACGACTTCTGATCTATCCAGCCTAAATTGTTTGCTCGGGCATACCCCTTTTGCGCTGTTGTAGCAACGAAGGTACTTACTTCCCTTTGGAGGCTTGCCCTTGTTTACGAGGTGCAGCGGCCCTTTGCACAACCCGCATTTCGCTATTCCTTGCCACACGTTGAAATTCTTGGAAGGCTTCGTCGCCTTGCTGACATTTCGGGACACGCGAGCCGCTTGGGCCGCATAGTAATCAGCTTCCGATATCACGGCGGGGAAGAAATCCTTTACGGGCTCACCTACAAGTTGACGCAATCCATCCACAAGACCAGTCGGCTGGTATTCGCCCAATAAAGCTTTGTTACTTAGAATCTTGCCGGTGGAGCTGCTGCCCCATTTCCCAGATAGGTTGCGTTTAAGGCTTCCAAAAACCGGTACGTTTTCTTCATTCAGAATCTTAGCTATTGCGCGATGCCCATGCCCATCACACGCAAGCTGAAATATTCGTTTCACAACTTCTACACGTTCGGGCAATGGGTGGTATTCGCCATTGTTGAATTCGAGCCAATAGGGGCATGCACGACCTAGCGGTTTCTTCTCGGTTCGAGCCAGTGTTTGCTTTTGCTTCCACGCTTTGCTTACTCGTTGCCCCTTGAGATTGCTCTCGTTGTGGGCGCGACTCATGTGAACTATTGAAATGATTAGGTCTAGCTCGTTGTAATCCTCTGTGTACAGCTTGCCATCGGCAGAGGTGTAGACCTTGATGCCTTTGTTCAGGAGGTCTAGAAAGCGGGGTAGAGCATCTTTCACCCGCTCCCGACTCAGACGGTCCAAGCTCTCTACAATCAGAGTCGAGCCAGCAGGAACGGTGCCGTCTTCCACGTATCCGAGGAATCTCGCTAGCTCACCCGTGTCGTCAAGGTGCTTCGCCCTGAACGCTGATCGCCCCTTGTCGAAAAATAGATAGTCACGGGAGCTGACAAGCTCTAACCCATTGGCCTGACAGTATTGATCTGCTGCCTCCCGCTGGCGCCTGTAACTATCACCTTTGGCTTGCTCCGGGCTACTGAAGCGTATGTAGCTATAGGCTTTTGACATAACAAAGGGCACGGGCAATGGGTGGAGGTGTAAAGTATCATAAGGTAAGCAGGTTATGAGCCCCAGCCGCCGCAATCAGCAATGCGCGCTTGGCCGAGATTTGCCCCTGCACCTCATTCAAGTCCGGATAGGGTTTGCTGGCATAGAGCAAGCCATTGGAAACGTAGGGTTCGACCGGCGTATGTCCATTGAAGTGCGCAACGGCTTCCAGCAGGTGATCCACGGCAAACACCTTCAATCCCGACGCCAGGCAGGCTTCCTCGGCATTCGCCCGCGGCACCATCAGCGAGCGTCCGGCCTTGCGCGCAGCCAGCGCAGCCGGCAGCACGCCCCTCACGGCACGTACCGCGCCTGACAGCGCCAATTCTCCCAGGCATTCAATGTCATCCAGCGTCAACGTCGGCACCTGCACACTGGCGGACAGAATCCCCAAGGCGATCGCCAGATCAAACCGTCCACCATCTTTAGGTAAGTCCGCAGGCGCGAGATTCAGCGTGATGCGCCGCGCCGGGAATTGCAGGCCGGAATTGATGATCGCACTGCGTACCCGGTCCTTGCTTTCCTTCACTGCCGCTTCGGGCAAACCGACCATCGTCAGCGACGGCAAGCCGTTGGCCAGATGGACTTCTACGGTAACGGCGGGCGCATCCACGCCAATCTGGGCGCGGCTGTGGACGATGGAGAGGGACATGGTCGTTCCTTGAGCTTTACGGGAACCGCTTCCTGCGGTTTTTGAAGGGTAGTCGGGGTGTTGTTCTTCGGCGTTACGAATGAGGCGACAAACTTTCACTGGATGTTGCGAGTGTCTTTCTGGTGATGAAGCGTAAGCGAGCGTGGGGTGCCGACGTAATGGGTCTCGGGATGATGTTTTTGTAGGACCTTGCCTAGAACAATGACGGACGCCGGTGAAAGTGGGTGAGCGCTCTTGTCTGTCTGGCTGGGCTGCTTATGATCATTAATTGATCGCTGACTTCGGAGAGGATAATGAACAGTAATGGAATGCGGCCCGTTCATCCTGGCGAAATTCTTCAGGAGGAGTTTCTTGAACCGTTGGGCATTTCAGAGTCAGCTTTCGCCCATTCGTTGAACGAACCGTTAAATGTGGTCAACGATATCGTGATGCAACAGCGTTGTGTCAGTGCTGATCTAGCGGGGAAGCTATCTGACCACCTGAACACCACGCCCGAGTTCTGGCTGAACCTGCAAGCGACTTACGATTTGCGGGAAGCTGGAATCGAACGTGGTAGGGCTTTAAATACTTAAAGCGATTGCAACATCCGCGAAGCACGCTTCCACCAAGGCGCATTGACCGTCCGTTGCACCCGTTCACCCTCCGCAAGCATGTGCGGAACATCCTGCAACCGAATCCACGGCTGGTTATTCCAGTGCAGCAAACTCAGCGACATCTCCGGCCAGTTCAACAGACTCAGAATCGGGCGTTCGCTTGTTGCCGGATGTTGGGCGTCTCTGAGGGCTGGCACTACGTCGTGGGTCAGCCATTCACGCAGGCCTCGGTATTCGGGGCAGTAGTGGTAGACGAGCAGGGCGTAGACGCCGGATTCGCTGATTAGCAGGGTGTTTTCGAGGGTGCCGTGGATGACGACTCGCGCGGATTGATGTTGATCTGGATCGAGTTTTCGGACGGCGCGTTCGTCGAGGAAAAGGCGAAGCAGACGGCCCAGGTCTCGGGCGCTGAACCAAGGCTGGTTTTCGATCAAAAGCGCGTGGAGGTGGAGTTTGTGGCGGGTGAAGACGTGAGGGACTAGATAAGCGTTATCGCAACTCATTAATACAGCTCCTTTTGCTAAAGAGGCTGCCGTCAATCGTCGCCAAACAATTGGGTGGCAGCTGTACGCGGGTTGGCGAACCGGAGCAAAAGGAACCCGGCAGACCCGAAGGTCTCCCACGCACAGCCGCCATGACTCGAGAGATGGTCGTCGTACGCCTTAAGCTTCCAGGTCGCCAAACCCAGTGCCGAATATTCAGCTGAGAATGAGCTTAGGAGCCTGGGCTGCACGGCGCTATCGGACGGCGGTGGTGATCTTTGTAGGACGTTGCCGAGATGGTGGCGGGGCGGCGGATCAGGAGATTGCAGCCTTTGGCAGGTCCTACAGGGTTGGTCTGGCCAGTGTGGGAAGGCTGGTAGACCGAGGTGACTCTATTCGCGAGCAGGCTCGCTCCCACAGGGGGTTGCGTTGTCAGCAGGGTTACTCGGCAGGCGGACTCAGCTTCGCTTCCAGCTCCGCAACCTTCGCTTCGAGGCTTTCCAGCCGTGCCCGGGTCCGCGCCAGCACAACCATCTGGCTATCAAACTCTTCCCGGCTCACCAGGTCCAGCTTGCTGAAGCCGCTCTGCAACAACGCCTTGAACTGGCTTTCGATTTCGCTTTTCGGCAATGGGGTTTCGCCGCTGAAGAGGCGGGAGGCGGTGCCGCTCAGGGCGTCGAGGAAATCTTTGGGTGCGAGCATGGGAAATGTCCTGTCAACAATGGCGGGCAGTGTATCACGCAGTGTCTATAGTCAATTCCGTCAGCAGGGATGCACGCTTTTCGCGCATGTGGACAGACGGCTGCGCACTGTTGTTGTGCGTATCCGTGGGGCCGATTGAGGAAAGGGGCTGTTGGCGGCGGTCAAGGGGTTGAATTCAGTGGGTTTTGGCGAGATGGCAAGCTTTCTGCTTAGTCAGTCGTAACCCATGCACTGATGCAGTCGCTGTGACGAATGCAGTGCGCCAAGCGAAACGGGGAGTTGTTTCGTGAGGAGCGGTTAGCTGGCGTCGGACGGGCAGGTAAGGTCGACGATGCGTTACAAAGCCAGGCACTGCGCTTAGACTTGAGTCGGGTTTGTTTTCCTGGGGCAAGTCCACCAATTCGGGAGAGAGTTTTCATGAAGCTAGTCACTGCCATCATCAAGCCGTTCAAACTGGACGACGTGCGCGAGTCGCTGTCCGAGATCGGCGTGCAGGGCATTACCGTTACTGAAGTCAAAGGCTTCGGTCGGCAGAAGGGTCACACCGAGCTGTATCGCGGCGCGGAATACGTGGTCGATTTCCTGCCTAAGGTAAAGATCGATGTCGCCATTGACGACAAGGATCTGGACCGGGTTATCGAGGCGATAACCAAGGCCGCCAACACCGGCAAGATCGGTGACGGCAAGATCTTCGTGGTCAATCTGGAACAGGCGATTCGCATCCGTACCGGCGAAACCGATACCGACGCGATTTAAACGCCGCCACAAACCCAACGCCCCAGGAGAAAACAATATGACTCTGCGTAAATTCGCAGGGCTAGGAGCCCTGTTGTCCCTCGTAATGCCCAGCCTGGCTATGGCGGCAGACGAAGTGGCGGCCCCAGTCCTCAACTCCGGCGATACCGCCTGGATGATGACCTCGACAGCCCTCGTGCTGTTCATGACCATTCCCGGCCTCGCCCTGTTCTACGGCGGCATGGTTCGCTCCAAAAACATTCTTTCCGTGATGATGCAGTGCTTCGCCATTACCGGTCTGATCAGCATTCTGTGGGTCATTTATGGCTACAGCATCGCGTTCGACACCACCGGCATGGAGCAGGGCGTCGTCAACTTCAACTCGTTCTTCGGTGGCATGGGCAAGGCATTCCTCGCCGGTGTCACGCCGTCGAGCCTGACCGGTCCTGCGGCGCTGTTCCCTGAGGCGGTGTTCATCACCTTCCAGATGACCTTCGCCATCATCACCCCTGCGCTGATCGTCGGTGCCTTCGCCGAGCGGATGAAGTTCTCCGCCATGCTGATCTTCATGGGCGTGTGGTTCACCCTGGTTTACGCACCGATTGCGCACATGGTCTGGTCCGGCAACGGCGGCCTGATGTGGGATTGGGGTGTGCTCGACTTCGCGGGCGGCACCGTGGTGCACATCAACGCCGGTGTGGCCGGTCTGGTTGCGTGCATCGTGCTCGGCAAGCGCAAAGGCTTCCCGACCACCCCGATGGCACCGCACAACCTCGGTTACACCCTGATGGGCGCCGCGATGCTGTGGGTCGGCTGGTTCGGTTTCAACGCCGGTTCCGCCGCTGCGGCCAACGGCACGGCCGGTATGGCAATGCTGGTGACCCAGATCGCAACCGCCGCCGCTGCACTGGGCTGGATGTTCGCCGAGTGGATCACTCACGGCAAACCAAGTGCACTGGGTATCGCTTCGGGTGTTGTGGCCGGTCTGGTCGCCATCACCCCGGCCGCTGGCACCGTGGGCCCGATGGGCGCGCTGGTCATCGGCCTGGCAGCGGGCGTGGTGTGCTTCTTCTGCGCCACCACGCTGAAACGCAAACTCGGTTATGACGATTCCCTGGACGCCTTCGGTGTGCACGGCATCGGCGGTATCCTCGGCGCGATCCTGACCGGTGTGTTCGCCGCACCGTCCCTGGGTGGCTTCGGCACCGTCACCGACATCGCCGCTCAAGTCTGGATTCAGTGCAAAGGCGTGGGCTTCACGGTGATCTACACCGCGATCGTCACCTACATCATTCTCAAGGTACTGGACGCTGTCATGGGCCTGCGTATCACGGAAGAAGAAGAGGCCGTCGGCATCGACCTGGCACTCCACAACGAACGCGGCTACAACTTGTAAGCACGCGCATAAAAAACTTGCCCGGCTTGCCGGGCATTTTTTTGTCTGGCGTTTGTCAGTGAAGAGACTGCTGAAAGGTTTTTTCGTACACGTTTGGTGGCGTTTACGACGGGCGTTTTTCTGCGGCCAATGGCTTACATGATTGAAGGAATATTAGGGCCTTTGTTTTTTCCCAGAGCGCGCTAGAATGCGCCCCGAACGTGCGGAGAACTGTATGTGGCAACAGACTCTGATTACCCTGCGGGCACGGCCCCGGGGCTTTCATCTGGTAACGGACGAGTTACTCGCCGGCCTGCCTGAACTCAAGGCGTGCCGGGTCGGTCTGTTGCATTTGTGGCTGCAGCATACCTCGGCGTCGTTGACCATCAACGAGAACGCCGATCCGGCGGTACGTCGCGACTTCGAACGGTTTTTCAATCGTCTGATCCCACAAGGAACAGACGGCTATGAGCATAACGACGAAGGCCTGGACGACCTCCCGGCGCACTTCAAGGCCAGCGTGCTTGGCTGTCAGCTCAGTTTGCCGATTTCGGCAGGCCGACTGGCGCTGGGGACCTGGCAAGGTGTTTATCTGGGCGAGCACCGTGATTTTGGCGGTGCCCGTAAAGTCCTCGCCACCGTGCACGGTGAAGAGGCATGAACCGCTGGTCACCAGCGGTTATTGAATTTTTCCGGCGGCTGTCGACAGACGGTGAAGCTGGGCTATAACTAATCTGCTTTTCGCAAGTCATGAGGTAGAACATGAGCGACGATGATCTGGAAAACGACGACCTCGAAGTAGGCGACGACGACGAAACCGAAGAAGGTCTGGAAGCAGCGGCCGAAGACGTCGCTGAAGACGACGGCGGTGAAACGCCCGTTCCGACCGCCAAAGGCAAAGCCAAGGCTGCGGTGTCGGTTGACGAGCTGCCGAGCGTCGAAGCCAAGAACAAGGAACGCGACGCCCTGGCCAAGGCCATGGAAGAGTTTCTGGCACGGGGCGGCAAGGTGCAGGAAGTGGAGGCCAATGTGGTCGCCGATCCGCCCAAGAAGCCTGACAACAAGTACGGCAGCCGGCCTATCTAAGCGTCTGCTATTGGCTTGCTGAAAAGGCCCGCCGTCGCTGCGGGCTTTTTCATGGGCGGTAAAAAGCTCTGGGCCTGCGGCGATCCCCTGTAGGAGTGAGCCTGCTCGCGATTGCGGTGTGTCAGGCAACATAAATGCTGAATGTCACACCGCAATCGCTG
>NZ_JASCOM010000529.1:0-1175 GCF_029959925.1 Pseudomonas sp. PS02303 | reverse complement strand
AGCTTGCTCCCGCTGGGGCGCGAAGCGGCCTCCAAAATGGGCCTGCTGCGCAGTCCAGCGGGAGCAAGCTCCCTCGCCACAGGTTACTCATCGCCTGCTCGACCAGACGCCAACGTCATGGGTGGCTTATCATTAGCCCCCTAACGACGCCCACCCAAGGTTCCCCCCGGCATGCTGGCTATCTTCCTCGAAACCCTGAACATCACCGCGCCGGTGTTTGCCATGCTGTTTCTGGGGGTGTTGCTCAAGCGCATCGACTGGATCAACGACAACTTCATCCACACCGCGTCGGCCCTGGTGTTCAACGTCACCATGCCGGCGCTGCTGTTTCTGGGCATCCTGCATGCCGACCTGCACGCCGCGTTGCAACCGGCGCTGCTGATCTACTTCTCGCTGGCCACCCTGGCGTGTTTTGCCATCGCCTGGGGCTGGGCGATCTGGAAGTGCCCGCGTGAAGATCGAGGGATTTATACCCAAGGCGCTTTTCGCGGCAACAACGGAGTCATCGGCCTTGCGTTGGCGGCCAGCATGTACGGCGATTACGGGATTTCTCTCGGGGCGATTCTCGCGGCGCTGGTGATCCTGTTTTACAACACGCTCTCGACCATTGTGCTGGCGGTGTACAGCCCGGTGATCAAGTCCGATCCGTGGAGCATCTGCAAAAGCGTGATGGTCAACCCGCTGATCATCAGCGTGTTGGCGGCGGCGCCCTTTGCCTATTTCAAGATCGGCTTGCCGGGATGGCTGGAAACGTCTGGCCAGTACCTGGCGCAAACCACGTTGCCGTTGGCGTTGATCTGCATCGGCGGCACGCTATCACTGGCGGCATTGCGCAAAAGCGGCAAGATGGCGCTCAGCTCAAGTCTGGTGAAGATGATCGGCTTGCCAGTGTTGGCGACGTTGGGGGCATGGCTTTGGGGATTTCGCGGGGCTGAGTTGGGGATTCTGTTTCTGTACTTCGGCAGCCCGACCGCCGCGGCCAGTTTTGTCATGGCCCGCCAGGCCAACGGCAATCATGAACTGGCGGCGGCGATCATCGTGATCACCACGTTGATGGCGGCGGTCACCACCAATGTCGGCATCTTTTTGTTGCAGTGGGGTGAGTGGATCTAGCGTCGGGATTTTCGCTGGTGTCCAGGGCGGGCAAGCCTCGCCCTGTAGGAGCGAGGCTTGCC
>NZ_JASCOM010000528.1:0-1191 GCF_029959925.1 Pseudomonas sp. PS02303 | reverse complement strand
GGGTTGCGAAGCGGCCCCAAAATAGGACTGCTGCGCAGTCCAGCGGGAGCAAGCTCCCTCGCCACAGGATCTCGGTCGTTCCTACAACCTTTGAACGGTCACAGAACCCGCCGCACCCGCAGGCCCCGGCTGTCCATCAACCCCAGGACGACCGCTTTTGCCGCCATCGGCCTCGTAAACGAGGCAACCCTTCGCCTTGCCGCCCGCGCCCGGCTTGCCGCCAGGCCCCGCGATGCCACCGGCACCACCCGCCACCTGAACCCTGATCTGTTCAACCGGATAATCCCGTGGCACTTCCAGCCTGACTAGCGCCCCCGGCGCCCCCGGCTGACCATCACTGCCATTGCTGCCATCGGCACCGCGGCCGGCCTGGCCCCATGTGCAACCCGGCGCCTGACCGTTGGCCCCATCGAGGCCGACAAAACCTGGCGCGCCCGCGCCACCGCGAGCGTCTACCGACAACAGCGGTGCATTCAGTGCCTTGATCTGCAAATTCAGGTTGCGTCCGGAGCGAGCGGCCTTGAGGTAAGTCCCCGGCGCCCCACGAGCCGTGATCTGGCTGCCTTCAGACAATTCGGCACGACTGACTTTCAACTCCAGTACCTGTTCACTTGGCACGATGGCGATCCGCGCCTCACGCCCCAGATGCAATTCGCCGACGGTGACTTCGGTCACGTTCGAAGGAATCAACAAAGTGCCGTAATCGGCGACTTCCAGGCGTTCAAGCTGCAAGGTGCTGGCGGTGTTGGGCAGGCGCATCAATGAATTGGTTTCGACACTGACCACCTGGGCGCAGGCCAATGGGCTGATGAGTGCGGCGAGCAGACAGAGTTTACGCATGGGAAGCCTTCGATACGGTCGGAGCCGGGAGGGTTTGCAGGTGGAATACGCCGAAAAACAGGATCTTCAAGCGATCACGCCAAGGGTGGGCGCGACCTCTGAGGCTGCGGAAACAGAACACCGCCTCAAGCAGATGAAGAGACGCCAACACGCCGCCAGCCAGATTGACCAGCAGGTGCAACGGATTGACAAACGGCATCAGCAGATTGACCAGCACCACCAGCCAAAACAGCAGGGTCAACAACTTCCCCAGCCCCCAAAACACCTTCATACGCCCCCCGTTGAGAATTATTCTTTGCGCGCACAGTAACGGCTTCCGCGAGGGATAAGCCAGAGGGCAACAGAAAATTC
>NZ_JASCOM010000527.1:0-1214 GCF_029959925.1 Pseudomonas sp. PS02303 | reverse complement strand
GGCAAGCCTCGCTCCTACGGATATATGTCGTTCACCCAATTGTGATCGACTCTGTCCCTGTAGGAGCGAGGCTTGCCCGCGAAGACAATCTCCCGGTCACCACCAATCTCCAAACCGGACACCCCTCCCCCAATCCCCGTATAATCGCCGTTTTTTCCCCGAAGGCACCCCGCTCGTGGCAGACAAACGGTACAGCTGCATTGGTTTGTATAACCCCAAATCACCGGAAAACGTCGGCTCGGTCATGCGCGCCGCCGGCTGCTATGGTGTGGCGTCCGTGTTCTACACCGGCAAGCGTTATGAACGCGCCGCCGACTTCGTCACCGACACCAAGCGCGTCCACTACGACATCCCGCTGATCGGCATCGACGATTTGAAAAAAATCCTGCCCTTGGGCTGTGTGCCCGTCGCCGTGGAGCTGGTCGAAGGCGCCCGCTCGCTGCCGGAATACACCCACCCGGACCGCGCACTGTATATCTTTGGCCCGGAAGACGGTTCGCTGGATAAAGAGATTCGCGACTGGTGCGAAGACGTGGTCTACATCCCGACCACTGGCTGCATGAACCTGGCCGCCACGGTCAACGTCGTGCTCTACGACCGCATGGCCAAGGGTCTCAACACCCGCTCCGGGGCAAAATTCCGCTGAATCACCGCACATTCGATGGAACAAGCCGACCGCCCCGGCAGTCAGCTTATCTATCTATTGTTGAAGCAGCCTTGCCTGCCAGGAGACAGATCATGAGCGAACTCAAGCGCGTAGAACGCATCGAATCCACCCCGTTCCAGACTCATTCCGAGCAGAACGTTCACGGCTGGGAACGTGTCGGCTCCCTGGCCGGCGGCGTGCTGATGATGGGCAAGGGCCTGCGTCGCGGCGGGTTTTTCGGGTTGATCCAGGTGGCCATCGGCGGCGTCGCCCTGGCTCGCGGGATTACCGGGCACAGCTCGGCGAAAAGCCTGCTGGAGAAAAGCCGCCGGGACATGAACAACGTTCGGGCGAAGATCGAGCGGGCCGGGGAAGAGTTGGGCAAGTTGAAGGCGAATGCCGAGGCGGCGACCCATACCGCTACGGTGACAGGCAACGATTCGTTGAAGTCGCCGAAGACCGGGGTTTGATCCGGGATTTTTGCTGAGGCTGACGGCCTCTTCGCGGGCAAGCCTCGCTCCTACAGAATTGGTGTGATCACATGAACCCTGTAGGAGCGAGGCTTGCC
>NZ_JASCOM010000526.1:0-1223 GCF_029959925.1 Pseudomonas sp. PS02303 | reverse complement strand
GGCTAGCTCCCACACGGGATCTGCGACACACCGCAAATCCCCTGTGGGAGCTAGCCTGCTAGCGATGGCAACACCACTCATCTCAAGCCTTAACACTAAAGACGCCCCGTCTGCGCTACCATGCTTGGCCGGACGCGGCAGCCTGCTGCGCGCAGGAGTCAGCATGGCCCACCCGTTTGCAACCCTCACCCCAGACCTCGTGCTCGATGCCGTCGAAAGCATCGGCTTTCTCAGCGACGCACGCATCCTGGCGCTCAACAGCTACGAGAACCGCGTCTATCAGGTCGGCATCGAAGACTCCGAGCCGCTGATCGCCAAGTTCTACCGCCCACAACGCTGGACCAACGAAGCGATTCTCGAAGAACACCAGTTCACTTTCGAACTCGCCGAGTGCGACGTGCCGGTGGTGGCGCCGATGATTCACAACGGCGTCAGCCTGCATGAACACGCCGGGTTTCGTTTCACCCTGTTCCCCCGCCGTGGTGGCCGTGCGCCGGAGCCGGGCAATCTTGATCAGCTGTATCGACTGGGTCAGTTGCTCGGCAGGCTGCACGCCGTCGGCGCCACCAAGCCGTTCGAACACCGTGAAGCGCTGGGCGTGAAGAACTTTGGTCACGATTCGCTGACCACCCTGCTCGAAGGCAATTTCGTCCCCAAGAGCCTGCTGCCGGCCTACGAGTCCGTGGCCCGCGACCTGCTCAAGCGCGTGGAAGAGGTCTACAAGGCCACCCCGCACAAGAACATCCGCATGCACGGCGATTGCCACCCCGGCAACATGATGTGCCGCGACGAAATGTTCCACATCGTCGACCTCGACGACTGTCGCATGGGCCCGGCGGTACAGGACATCTGGATGATGCTGGCGGGGGATCGCCAGGAATGTCTCGTTCAACTGTCGGAACTGATGGACGGCTACAACGAATTCCACGACTTCGACCCACGGGAACTCGCGCTGATCGAACCGCTGCGCGCCTTGCGCCTGATGCACTACAGCGCCTGGCTCGCCCGCCGCTGGGACGACCCGGCGTTCCCGCACAGCTTTCCGTGGTTTGGCAGTGAACGGTATTGGGGTGATCAGGTGTTGGCGTTGCGCGAGCAATTATCTGCTCTCAACGAAGAACCGTTGAAGCTCTTCTGACAACCAGATCCCCAGTAGGAGCGAGGCTTGCCCGCGAAGAACGATAACGCGGTATTTCAGGCAGACCGCGATATCGTTCTTCGCG
>NZ_JASCOM010000525.1:0-1268 GCF_029959925.1 Pseudomonas sp. PS02303 | reverse complement strand
CCCGCTGGACTGCGCAGCAGTCCCCTTCTTTTTAGGAATAAGGGGGCCGCTTCGCAGCCCAGCGGGAGCAAGCTCCCTCGCCACAGGGTTCTCGTTGATCAGAATATTTTGTATTGCTCGATTATTGATCTATTGGTGTAGAAGGATTCGTCCCATGGCCGTATTGCCAGAACTTGAAGCATTTCTCGAACTCGCCGAGTTGGGCCGGATGACCGGCAAGAGTCGCGCGATGCATGAACAGACTCCGCAACAGGCACGGATCGATTTTGAAGCCTCCTCGGGGTTTCTCGATGTGCCGCTGGACAGCGTGGCCTGCGAGGACTTCACCATTGCCGCGCGGGATGGCCACAGTCTGTCGGCAAGGGTGTATCGCGATGGGCAAGCGGTCGACGGCTTGCAGCCGGTGTTGCTGTATTTTCATGGTGGCGGCTATGTGGTCGGCAGCCTCGATTCCCATGATGCGCTGTGCCGGCGACTGGCCTCGCAAGGCGGGTTTGCGTTGTTGACCGTGGATTACCGACTGGCGCCGCAATGGCGTTTCCCGACGCCGGTGCAGGACGCTTGCGATGCGGGCAACTGGCTGGTGCGAGAGGGCGCTGCGCGTGGGCTGGATGCGAACCGGGTGGCGCTGGTCGGTGACAGCGTGGGTGCAACCTTGGCCACGGTGTTGTCGATCATGGCAGTGCGTGAACCAGAGGAACTGGCATTGAAACCCAGGGCCCAGGTGTTGCTGTATCCGGTGACGGATGCGACGACGAAACGCGCCTCGCACCGGGATTTTGCCGAGGGCTATTTGCTGGAGACGCCGACGCTGGACTGGTTCTACGCGCATTACGGGCGCACGCCGGACGACCTGGCGGATTGGCGTTGCTCGCCGTTGCTGGCGGCGGATTTATCAGGCGTGGCACCGACGCTGGTGTACTTGGCCGGGCACGATCCGCTGCATGATGAAGGGCTGGCGTATGCCGAGCGGTTGCGTGCGGCGGGGAATGAAGTGACATTGCTGGAACAGCCGGGGATGACCCATGACTTCATGCGCATGGCCGGGTTGCTGGGGGAAGTGGAAGGGATTCACTCGGAAGTGGCGGGGTGGGTGCGTTCGCGGATCTGAATTGCCATGAAAAAAACCGCCATGCCTGGATCAGGGGTGGCGGTTTTTTTTTGTCCGGTTCAGGGGATTTCTGGTGGGGCGACAATTGCCTTCGCGGGCAAGCCTCGCTCCTACAGGTTGGCGTCGAGTTGTGGCATGGTGCCAACCTGTAGGAGCG
>NZ_JASCOM010000524.1:0-1275 GCF_029959925.1 Pseudomonas sp. PS02303 | reverse complement strand
CGATGGCTGCGTATCAGTCAATACATGGGTCGAATGACAAGACGCCATCGCGAGCAGGCTCACTCCTACAGGGGTTCCGAGGTGTTTCTTAGATCCCGGCCAGGGCCAGGTCCATCGCGAAGTAGGTAAAGATCAGATCCGCCCCCGCCCGCTTGATCGCGCCAAGGCTTTCACGCACCACGCGGTCCTCATCAATCGCCCCGGCCTGCGCGGCGAATTTGATCATCGCGTACTCGCCGCTGACCTGATACGCCGACAACGGCAAACGCGACACTTCGCGGATGTCGCGGATGATGTCCAGGTACGCGCCGGCCGGTTTGACCATCAGCGCATCGGCGCCTTCCTGCTCGTCCATCAGAGACTCGCGCACCGCTTCGCGGCGATTCATCGGGTTCATCTGGTAGCTTTTGCGGTCGCCTTTCAACGCGCTGCCGCCAGCTTCGCGGAACGGGCCGTAGAGCGCAGACGCAAATTTGGTCGAATAGGCCATGATCGCGGTCTGGGTGAAACCGGCTTGGTCGAGGGCCCGGCGAATGGCCTGGACCTGCCCGTCCATGGCCGCTGACGGTGCAATCACATCCGCACCGGCCCGTGCCGCCGCCACGGCTTGTTTGCCGAGGTTGATCAGGGTCTGGTCGTTGTCGACTTCATGGTTGTGCATCACGCCACAATGGCCGTGGTCGGTGTATTCGCAGAAGCAGGTGTCGGACATCACGATCATCTCCGGCACCGCGTCCTTGGCAATGCGCGACATGCGCGACACCAGGCCGTTGTCGCTCCAGGTGTCGCTGCCGCTGCTGTCCAGGTGATGGGACACGCCAAACGTCATCACCGACTTGATCCCGGCGCGGGCGTAACGCTCGATCTCACCGGCCAGTTTCGACTCTGGAATACGCATCACGCCGGGCATGCTTTTGATCGGCACGAAGTCATCGATTTCTTCCTCGACGAAAATCGGCAGCACCAGGTCGTTCAGACTGAACTCGGTTTCCTGGAACAGGCTGCGCAGGCTCGCATTGCGGCGCAGACGGCGTGGACGTGCTTCGGGGAACTGGCTGGACATGGGGGATTCCTGAAAAACGGAGGTCGTGATGAAAGTCGTAGGGGGCGAAGCTTATGCCCTCAAAGGCGCGGGGCACAAACCTCGATCGCCCAAGACTGCGTTACCGAGGCCGCAATAATCGCGCGATATAACGCGGTTCCCTGTGGGAGCGGGCTTGCTCGCGATGACGGCGGCACATCCAACAAAGATGTATCTGACGCACCGCCTTCGCG
>NZ_JASCOM010000523.1:0-1288 GCF_029959925.1 Pseudomonas sp. PS02303 | reverse complement strand
CAGCTGCATTTATGTTGACTGACACAACGCTTTCGCGAGCAGGCTCGCTCCCACAGGTGATTTTCGCCGTTCAGCCATTCAGGAGTGACCATGCAACGCATCGACCATCCTCTGCCCTGGAGCCACCTGGGCACCGAACGCACCCTCAGCGTGTTTCGTTACGGCGCGGGTCCTCGCAAGGTTTACATCCAGGCCAGCCTGCACGCTGACGAGTTGCCCGGCATGCGCACAGCCTGGGAGCTGAAGAAACGCCTGGCGGAACTCGAAACCCGGGGCCAGTTGCAGGGCGTGATCGAGCTGGTGCCGGTGGCCAATCCGATCGGTCTTGACCAGCACCTGCAAGGCAGCCATATGGGGCGCTTCGAGCTGGGCAGCGGCAAGAACTTCAACCGCGCCTTCGTTGAACTCAGTACCCCGGTGGCCGCATTGATTGGCGACCAGTTGGGTCAAGATGCGCAGGCCAACATCGCGCTGATTCGCCAGACCATGGGCCAAGTCCTCGACGACTTGCCGGCACCGGCTTCGCAGCTGGAGGCCATGCACCGCCTGCTGCTGCGGCACGCCTGCGAGGCTGACATCACGCTGGACCTGCATTGCGATTTCGACGCGGCGATTCATTTGTATGCGTTGCCACAACACTGGCCGCAGTGGCAATCCCTGGCCGCGCGTCTGAAGGCCGGGGTGGCGTTGCTCTGTGAAGACTCCGGCGGCAGTTCATTCGATGAGTCCTGTTCGTCGCCGTGGCTGCGCCTGGCGCGGGCCTTCCCCGAGGCGGCGATTCCCCCGGCCAATCTGGCGACGACGCTGGAACTGGGCAGCATGGGCGATACGCGAGTCGATCAGGCCCAGGCCAATTGCGAGGCGATTCTGGGGTTCCTCGCCGAGCAGGGTTTCATCACGGGCACCTGGCCTGCGGCACCCAGCGAGTGCTGTGAAGGCATGCCGTTCGAGGGCACTGAATACCTGTTTGCACCGCATCACGGGGTGGTCAGTTTTCTGCGTGATTCGGGTGAGTGGGTGGAGAAGGGCGATGCGCTGTTTGAGGTGGTTGATCCGCTGAGCGACCGCGTGACAACCGTGCGCGCCGGGACCAGCGGTGTGTTGTTTGCGATTGATCGCGGGCGGTATACGCAGCCGGGGACGTGGCAGGCGAAGGTGGCGGGGCGTGAGGTGATTCGGGTGGGGAAACTGGTTAACGACTGAGGGTTGTCGCCATTGCCAAAGGCCTCTTCGCGAGCAGGCTCGCTCCCACAGGTTTGATGTGCGACACACATCCACTGTGGGAGCG
>NZ_JASCOM010000522.1:0-1295 GCF_029959925.1 Pseudomonas sp. PS02303 | reverse complement strand
CGCTTGCTCCCGTTCGGCTGCGAAGCAGTCGCCAAACCAATCAATGAGGTCTGTCAGGAGAATTTTGGGGGGGGATGCTTCGCAACCCAGCGGGAGCAAGCGCCCTCGCCACAGAAGCTCAGGGCTTTTGCAGGGTTTTCTGTTTGAGGATGTAGATCGTCACCAGCACCGCGCTGGTCAGCATGGCCCCTCGCGCCCACGGCAGGGGAACCAGGTAGCAGGAGAACAGGATGCTCACCCACATCAGGCCGATGGCGTAGACCTTGCCCTTGAGCGGGATGCCGTTGCCGTCAAGGTAGTCGCGAATCCACGGGCCAAGCCGTGGATGCCCCACCAGCCATTGATAGAAACGTGGCGAACTGCGGGCGAAACAGGCGGCCGCCAGCAGCAGGAAGGGCGTGGTGGGCAACACCGGCAGGAAAATCCCGATCACCCCCAGCGCTACGCTCAGCCAGCCGATGGCTAGCAGCACGTAACGCAACATCAGGGAGCGGTTGCCTATGGGGTTGTCCATAGGCAAAACCTTAGTGGTGACGTGGCTTGAGGATCGCCGGTTTTTCGTCTGGCGCCTGGCACAGCAGGTACAGCGCGGTCAGGGCTTCCGGGATCTGCACGATCATGTCGTCCATCAGATTGGCGTCTTTGGCGATGTCTTCGAACTCAGGCTGTTCGTCGAACAGACCCGAACCGACCATGATCGGAAGCAGCATTTCGCTGACTTCGTCTTCGGCGGTTTCGAACCAGGCCGCTTCGCGCAGGAACACGCCTTCCATGAAACCGATGCACCAGCCGCGCAGGTCGGAATCGTCCGGCTCTTCGCCCAGGTCCAGGTCGCAAGGCAGCTCGAACTCTTCATCGGAGGCCAGTTGGCGCGCGATGTGAGCCTTGAGGGCCAGCAGGGTGGATTCGATCGCTTCACGCTCGGTGTCGTCGGCGTAATGCGGCTCTTCGGCGAAGAGGGCGTCGATCCATTCACGATCCGGAACCTCTTCGGAACAGATCGACAGCGCAGTGAGGTAGCCGTGGGCGGCCACGTAGTCCAGCGCCTCGTCGTGCAGTTCGTCGGCGTCGAGGAAGACTTGCAAACGGGTTAGTTGCTCAGCGAAGGACATTAAAGGGCTACCTTGGGGAATTAACAGATGCGGGAATTCTAGGCCTTCTTGAGCGCTCAGGCCAGCCGCGCGGGATATTTGCAACGCTGGGACCTCACAAACACCGCAATCCCTGTGGGAGCGAGCCTGCTCGCGATGAGGTCGGTACATCCAATACATTTATCGCCTGACATGCCGCCATCG
>NZ_JASCOM010000521.1:0-1310 GCF_029959925.1 Pseudomonas sp. PS02303 | reverse complement strand
AATCCCCTGTGGGAGCGAGCCTGCTCGCTAAAGCGGTTTGTCATTCAACATTGATGCTGGCTGAAACGGCCTCTTCGCGAGCAGGCTCGCTCCCACAGGGGAATACAGGTGTTTGTCACAATTGGGTTCACAACGCCCGGATGTGGGACAATACCCGCCACTTTTAGCCATACCCGAATCGACCACGCCCATGAACGCCCCCCGCACTCCAAGACCTGCGCGCAAGAAGCCCGACACCGCGACACCGGCCAAAGCCGTTGAGCCGCGCGAAAAGGCCAGCCTGCACCCGCGCAACCGCCATCAGGGTCGCTACGACTTCCCGGCGCTGATCAAAACCACGCCGGAACTGGCGAAGTTCGTGATCATCAACCCCTATGGCAAGGAAAGCATCGACTTCGCCAGCCCGGATGCGGTGCGGGTGTTCAACCGGGCGCTGCTCAAGTCGTTTTACGGTATCGCCCATTGGGATATCCCGGCCGATTACCTCTGCCCACCGGTTCCGGGCCGTGCCGATTACGTGCACTTCCTGGCCGACCTGCTGGCCAGCGTCAACGACGGCGAAATCCCTCGTGGCGCACCGGTCAAAGTGCTCGATATCGGCATGGGCGCCAACTGCGTCTATCCGTTGATCGGCTACAGCGACTACCGCTGGCACTTCCTCGGTTCGGAAATCGACCCGACGGCGGTGGCCGCGGCCAAAGCCATCGTGCAATCCAACGGACTGAACAAAGCCATCCAGTTGCGTCAGCAAAGTAATCCCAAGCACATTCTGCTGGGCTTGCTGGAACCCGGCGAACGCTTTGACCTGACCATGTGCAACCCGCCGTTCCATGCTTCGATGGACGAAGCGACCAAAGGCAGCGAGCGTAAATGGCGCGCTTTGGGCCGCGCCGATCCTAAACGCAAACTGCCGGTGCTGAACTTTGGCGGTCAATCGGCAGAATTGTGGTGTGAGGGTGGCGAAGCACGGTTTGTGACACAACTGATCGCCGAGAGTGCGCACTTCCAGCACAAGGTCTTGTGGTTCAGCACGTTGGTGTCAAAGGCTTCTAACCTGCCTTCGATCCAGACGGCGCTGAAAAAGGCCGGTGTTCTGGAAAGCCAGGTCGTGGAAATGTCCCAGGGGCAGAAGCAAAGCCGCTTCGTCGCCTGGACCTTCCAGACCAAGTCCGAGCAGCAGGTCTGGCGCGAACGTTGGGCTCGCAAGAGCTGAGTCTGAGTTACACAAGTAAAAATGTGGGAGCGAGCCTGCTCGCGAAAGCGGTTTCACATTCAACAGCGATGCTGAATGTTATGACCCCTTCGCGAGC
>NZ_JASCOM010000520.1:0-1332 GCF_029959925.1 Pseudomonas sp. PS02303 | reverse complement strand
GGCAAGCCTCGCTCCTACAGGTTGGCGTCGCTCTTGTAGGAGCGAGGCTTGCCCGCGAAGGCCATTACACGGTTTCGGCGTTTTTGTTGTCCTGTTGGTCAGCAATTTGCATTGCCTCTGCCCACCTCACAACAACATGGAGTTCGAATTCATGCACAAACGTCCGTTGAAGAAGCTGCTTTGCGCCGTTGCCGCGGCTATTGGTCTGAGCGCGAGCCTGACCGCCAGCGCCGCCGACCCGCTGAAAGTCGGCTTCGTCTATATCGGCCCGATCGGTGACCACGGCTGGACGTATCAGCATGAACAGGGGCGCAAGGCGCTGGCCGAGAAGTTCGGCAATCAGATCACCACCAACTATGTGGAGAACGTCGCCGAAGGTGCCGACGCCGAGCGAGTGATCCGCAACATGGCCAAGGACAACTACGACCTGATCTTCACCACGTCGTTCGGCTACATGAACCCGACCCTGAAAGTCGCCAAGCAGTTTCCCAAGGTGACCTTCGAACACGCCACCGGCTACAAGCAGGACAAGAACCTCGGCACCTACCTGGCGCGCACGTATGAAGGTCGCTACGTCGGCGGTTTCCTCGCGGCGAAGATGACCAAGACCAAGAAGATCGGCTACGTCGCGTCCTTCCCTATCCCGGAGGTGATCCGCGATATCAACGCTATTCAACTGGCCCTGAACAAATACAACCCAGGCACCGAGATCAAGGTGGTATGGGTCAACTCGTGGTTCGATCCGGGCAAGGAAGCCGACGCCGCCAACGCGCTGATCGACCAGGGCGTCGACGTGGTGTTCCAGCACACCGACAGCCCGGCACCGATTCAGGCGGCCGAACGCCGCGGCGTGTATGCCGTGGGCTACGCTTCGGACATGGCGCACTTCGGGCCGAAGGCGGTGCTGACGTCGATCGTCAACGACTGGGGCCCGCATTACATTCAAGCGACCCAAAGCGTGCTCGACCACACCTGGAAATCGCAGGATTACTGGGGCGGTTTGAAAGAAGGCACGGTTGAACTGCCGATCAGCGGCCTGGTGCCAGCGGCGGTGAAAACCGAGGCCGAGCAGATCATTGCGGACATCAAGAGCGGCGCCTTCCACCCGTTCACCGGGCCGATCAAGGATCAGGCCGGCACCGAAAAAATCCCGACGGGCGCGACGGCAAGCAATGCGGAACTGGCGTCGATGAACTACTACGTTGAAGGGATGAAGGCCGATATTCCGAAGTAGCTCCCCAACCCAACACAAAACCCTGTAGCAGTGAGCCTGCTCGCGATGGCGGAGTGTCAGACGCTATCAATGTCGACTGACACGCCGCGATCGCGAGC
>NZ_JASCOM010000051.1:0-33993 GCF_029959925.1 Pseudomonas sp. PS02303 | reverse complement strand
GGGTAAGCGGATTAAATGGTTGATCTTACCTTTGCATGAGAGTGAGACAGACCGGCATCTCATCGGATTATCTGGTTGATGCTTCACCTACTGCTGGTGCATGTTTCCTTCGCTAATTCCAGCAAGAACCCCACACGCCTCAACTTCCCGGTCATCGTTGCAACTCGCTCTCAGTGAAACGAGTTGTTTCTCAAGCGCTTGCAGAGCGGTTATCTGCGACCGCACATGAGAGATGTGATCATCGAGCAAGGCGTTGACGGCGGTACAAGGCTGATGAGGGTCGTCCTCATAGCTCTGTAGTTCGTGAATCTCAGCCAGTGACAGGCCCAGGATTCTGCAGCGACGGATGAAGGCCAGCCCCTCACCATGCTTCTCGGTATAGACACGGTAACCGTTGTCCTGCCGATCAGGCGGCGGCAACAAGCCCTGCTGTTCATAGAAGCGGATCGTCTGTGTTTCGACCCCTACCAACTGCGCCAACTGACCAATGCGCATCAGCCTCCTCCCCAACGGATTCTTTACTCTATTGACCTTATAGTAGCTTTATAGTTTTAAATGGTACCACAACATTGTTCAAGTGGAGTCGAATCATGAGCAAATCCTGTGGTGGCGCCTGTGGCGGTGATGCAACGTCCGCAGCGGATACCGATATACAGGCCTCCTCCGAGGCGCCAGGGAGATGGGTCAGTGTTTATGCCGTGCCGAAGATGGACTGTCCATCAGAAGAACGAATGATTCGCCTAGCCCTGAACGGCTTTGAGGAGATTCGGGCGCTGTCCTTCGACTTGTCGAACCGCCGGCTGAAGGTCGTGCATGACGGCGAGGTCGAGCCCGTCACCTCGAAACTGAAGACCTTGGGGCTAGGCGCCTCGCTTCAGGAAACCGTCGCTGCAAATCCGGAGACCATCAAGGCCGCCGAGTTTTCGGCAGCTTCTGCTAAGCAAGAATCCGGGACCCTGCGCTGGTTGCTCGGCATCAATGCACTTCTGTTCGTGGTGGAAATGACTGCCGGTCTGATCGCCCGGTCCACCGGCCTGATTGGAGAATCCCTGGACAATTTTGCCGATGCGGCGGTGTACGGGCTTGCCCTTTATGCGGTTGGACATAGCGTGAAAATGCAGGTACGTGCCGCGCATCTTGCTGGTGTACTGCAACTGATCTTGGCTGTGGGCGTGCTCGTAGAGGTGGTGAGACGCTTTGTATTCGGTAGTGAGCCTGAATCGCTGGTGATGATGGCTATCGCATTCGTCGCATTGATTGCCAATACCAGTTGTCTGCTGCTCATATCCAAACATCGGGAAGGCGGGGCGCACATGAAGGCAAGCTGGATATTCTCGGCCAACGACGTGGTGATCAACCTGGGGGTCATCACCGCCGGCGCCCTGGTCGCGTGGACCGGTTCCAATTATCCGGATCTGATTATCGGCACCATCGCGGGGGGCATTGTACTTAACGGTGCCAGACGCATTTTGGCGTTGAAGGGTTAAATAATGCTCATTATTGGCAAAAAGCTCTCGCCGTATGCCCTATTGTCCATATCGGGCCTGCTGGCAGCGTCTGATCAGGCTGTAAAGTGGCTGGTGCAGCAATCAATGGCCTATGGCGAGTATGTTTCGGTGACCCCGTTCTTTAACTGGGTGCACCTATGGAACACCGGTGCCGCATTCAGTCTTTTTGCGAATGGTGGAGGCTGGCAGCGCTACTTTTTTATCGGAATCGCGGTAGTGGTCTCGATTTTTCTGATCAAGCTGATCCTTGAAAATCGTCATAAAGGAGAAGCCATCGCTTACAGTCTTATCCTCGGTGGCGCCATGGGCAACCTGATTGACCGGGTCTTTCGCGGCTATGTTGTGGATTCCTTTGATTTCTATTGGCGAGACTGGCATTGGCCGGCCTTCAACCTGGCTGATATTGCAATTGTCCTCGGTGCCTTACTTTTCGTTTCCAGCAGCTTGTTGGGTAAAAAAGCAAACACCAATGCCGAGTCGGATGGATCTGACTGACACCTACGCCTATACAACACCATGACCGAACTTCCCGACAACATCCTTCACCTGCCGCAATACCAAGTACTGGGCTGCAAATCAACCGACGACGAAATGCACTTCCAGGTGGACGTGCCCGATCCCATCGCCTGCGAGGAATGCGGCGTGCAGGGTGAGTTCGTACGGTTCGGCAAGCGTGACGTTCCCTATCGTGATCTGCCCATCCACGGCAAGCGGGTCACTCTCTGGGTGGTCCGCCGCCGATACACCTGCCGGGCCTGCAAGACAACATTCAGGCCCCAGCTACCGGAGATGGTGGACGGATTCCGTATGACACTGCGGCTGCATGAGTACGTGGAGAAGGAATCCTTCAACCACCCCTACACCTTTGTGGCGGCACAGACCGGCCTGGACGAGAAGACGGTGCGCGACATCTTCAACGCCCGCGCCGAGTTCCTGGGGCGCTGGCACCGCTTCGAGACGCCCCGCATCCTGGGCATTGACGAGCTATACCTGAACAAGCGCTACCGCTGCATTCTGACCAACATTGAGGAGCGAACCCTGCTCGACCTGCTGGCCACCCGCCGCCAGGACGTGGTGACCAACTACCTGATGAAGCTGAAAGACCGGCAGAAGGTCGAGATCGTCAGCATGGACATGTGGAACCCCTACCGGGCAGCGGTCAAGGCTGTGCTGCCCCAGGCCCGTATCGTGGTCGATAAGTTCCATGTGGTGCGCATGGCCAACGATGCCCTAGAGAGAGTGCGCAAGGGCCTCAGAAAGGAGCTGAAACCGTCCCAGAGCCGGACTCTCAAGGGAGACCGGAAAATCCTGCTGAAACGCGCTCACGAAGTCTCAGACCGGGAGCGCCTCATCATGGAGACCTGGACAGGCGCGTTCCCGCAACTGCTGGCCGCCTACGAGCACAAGGAGCGCTTCTACGGCATCTGGGACGCCACCACACGGCTCCAGGCAGAAGCCGCCCTGGACGAGTGGATAGCCACCATCCCGAAGGGCCAAAAGGAAGTCTGGAGCGATCTGGTCAGGGCAGTGGGAAACTGGCGCGAAGAGACCATGACCTACTTCGAGACGGACATGCCCGTCACCAACGCTTACACGGAGTCCATCAACCGACTGGCCAAGGACAAGAACCGTGAAGGGCGCGGTTACTCCTTCGAGGTGATGCGGGCACGAATGCTCTACACCACGAAGCACAAGAAGAAGGCACCGACTGCGAAGGTCTCTCCTTTCTACAAGAAAACCATCGGTTACGGACTGCCGGACTTCGCAGAGGAACTCAACTACGGAGTCGATCTATCAACCATCTGAGGGTGGTATCAGATTGATGGGGTGAAGGTGCCCCATCAACCATTAAATCCGTATACCCAAAAAAAGTTGATTGCATGATGATGTTCCCTGTCAGGCTTGGGTCGGTTCGGATTGCTGGTGAACGGGGTTCTTCCCGCCCTGTGCCGATAGTTGTAACGCAGGCGGCAAATAACCCAACCAGCTGAACTCTTTGAAGGCTAGGATGGCGTCGATCAGAGCGCTGGCCTTGCCGGTGGCCAGCCCCTCAAAGGCCTTTTCGCCCTTCGCCTCGTTGTAGGCGGCGGCAAAGCCTGAACGCTTGCAATCTTCGATAATGCCCGCCTTGACCTGAGCCTTGAGGTAGCTCTCGTTCATCACGAATCCTTTGGCCGGATCGACGTTGGCGTACTCCATAAACTTGAGCGACTGAGCACCCGACACGGATTTCTCGAATGCGTCAGCGCTATCTGTGCGGAATAGCGAGGCGGCAGCCATGCTGCCCATGAACGTGAGGAGTTTTTCCTCCCCGAGTTGCGCAAGCCGAATTTCAGCATCGGCGCGAGCCGTGGTCATCAGGGCGCTTGTGACACCCATGGCCTTTTCCATCTGTGCCCGCAGCTCGCTCTTGAGTTCGCTGCGCATCTCGAAATACATGCTGACGATGGCCACTGCCAGCGCTAGCGAGCGGTCATTGAGCACGACTTGCTTGCTCATGCGGGCGTAAAGGTCGAAGGCTTCACGGCGTAGCGACTTCTTCACCTGGGTGGGCTTTGCGCTTGCGGCCTTCGGCTTGGCCGGGGCTGCTCCAACAGCGCCCCCGGCAACGGTGGCTGGTGCTGTGTTCGTTACGGTGGCCAGGGCGGTTTTGTAGGCGGCGGTTTTCTCCTTGTGGCAAGGCTTGTTGAAGCACATGCCGCCGATCACGTCGCCTTCGCGCCCCCTCGACACCATGACCACTGCGCCGAAGCTTGCACAGGTAGCGCACGCCGCTGCCTGTTGCTCTCCCACACCATCCTCGCCCCGTGCGACGAGCTTCACGTATGAGTCCTTCGCGAGATTCAGCTCGCTATGAACCACCGCGTGCTCCTCCTGCGCCTCGATCAACCGAACAGAAATTAGCTGCTCGGTTTTCCGGTTCCAGCAGACAGAGTTCTGGCAGCGAGACGCCCCAAGGCTTGCCTCGAACAAATCGGCATTCGCGCCCGAGTTGTGGATGCAGCTCCGGCATTCGGTGGTGTCAAAGCGTGCAGTCGAAACGTCCCGAGTCAACTCCAGCAGGCGCGCCCTGGTCTGCTCGACGGAATAATTCTTCTCGATGATCTTCGACAGAATGCCCGCCTGATCGGGGGCAGGGAGACGACACAGCAATTCAGCGTGGCCAATCTTGATTTGCTCCTCCAGCAGGGCATCGGCCACCGCATCACAGGCATGGGCGAGCAGCAGGCGGCTGTCGAGCTTGGTTCTAGACCAATCCAAGGCCTTCATCACCGCCAAGTGGTCGTTGGCCATGTCCTCCAGCAAAATTACGGCATGCTGGGCTTCTTCGATTGGCGTCAGGTCAGCCCGCACCTGGTTCTCCAGCGCAGCAATCAACCGCGCTTCCTGATCGCTCATAGCGCGGATCAGGGCGGGAACCTCGATCAAGCCCGCATCGTGGGCCGCAGTCCAGCGCCGGTTGCCAGCGACCACCTCATGGTCGTAGTTCGGGTCATCGCTTACAGGCCTGACCAGAATCGGCTGGATGATGCCTTTAGCGCTGATCGAACGTACCAGTTGCTCATAAGCGGACTTCTTCCGGCCTTTACGCGGGTCGATTTGCGGGTTGCGGCGGATACGGCCGAGGGGGAGGACTTGGGCTACTTGCTGATTCACTTGGCTAAACTCCGTGTTTGCTATGAGTTCAGCTTCCCCCACTTTCTGGAAAACCCAAGTAGTAGCGGCCCATTAAATCCGACGAAAACGTTGCGTGAAAACAGCAAAATGAGCGCACGCTCCGAGCGAAAATTGGCCCCACATTCAGAGACAGGTGGACGCTCAAGCCAATGAAATTTTTCTCTGCCGTTTTGCTGATACTGGCTGCACCGGCGTCAGCGCTGGCTCAATCTTCGCTCCCACCCTATGTGGCCGCAGCAATAGCCGAATTCCACGCGAAAATCTTCATGTTCGTTGGGTGCTCGCTCGCTGGCGCATTGTTCGGAGCATTGCTGGCGCGAAGGATCGACAAGAAACGCAGGGCAATGCGGGATTTGACCTTTTCTGTATCGACGTTGGCTGGCTCCGTGGTTGGGTTGCTTTCGTTTCTCGGAAAACTGTAGGAGACGTATGTGGGACTGGACGATAGGGAGTACATGCAGGAGCGAGCGAGGCAACGCGCCCGCGAAGGGAATCAGACAGACCGCTCAGAGAACGATCCGGTAAAGGATGCCTACTACAACCCAAAAGATTTCCGTCGCGAGCGGCTTCGCATCAAAGTTCCGAACTGGGGAGGGGAAAGAGAGGGGGGCGAATCCAGTAGCCCAGGCGTTGGAACTTTGTACTCGGTCTTCCTGGTAGGGATCGTGGTGGGATTCTTTATCACCTGCCTGCTGGGCCTACTTCGATTCGAGCTTTTCGACTGGGGTATCCAGATAATGAAGCCGATAGCCATAATGTTCTCGAAAATATAGCGCTGACGAATTGCATATTGCAGGTAGCAAAAAGCCCGGTCTAGAGCCGGGCTTTTTGTTTTCAATCGAAACAGAGGGTCACTGAACAACAAGCACCGCATCGACTGCCGCCAATGCTTGGCGCGCACTCGCCAACTCTGGCTGTATCAGCTTTAAGCCCCCCAAGTCGTTGCTCATCACCGACACGCAATCCTGAAGCGCTTTTTTTGCCTCAGTGAGAGCAGCCAACAGAGCAGAATCTTTGGCCTCCGCAGTAGCCGATGCCCCGTCTACCACGCTGAGGCGTTTGCTGAGAACGAAGTAGATGTGCGGGAAAACCAACTCCTGGACAACACCCGCATTCTTCGCTGCTTTTGCTGACGCTTCTTCGACGATAGAGATCAGCTCTGCCTTGTGGATCGGGTTGAATAGTTGCATGTGGTGGCTCCCAGTGACGAATGCCCCCCAGCATGCCGACCATTCCGCAAAACCCAAGCCGTCAAGCACGCACTCTGCCGAAGGTCGAGCAAGCGGCCTACCCCTTGACGCCTGCATGGCAAGTTGAACGCATGGCCGACACAGCGGGGTACCACCAGCGGATCAGCCCGGTAATGTTCGTAGCAACGAAACAACCATTCAGCAGCAACAATCCCCAGGCCTGCGCGAGAACGGCGTAGCAGCAGAGGCTCAAGCTCGACACGAGGAATAGCCACCATCCCCACGGAGAAACACGGGTATTGGTGGAGATCATCAGCGCGCCGAGGACGCCACAGAGGCTTCCGATCCACTCGAAATAGAGGGTCATAGGTCAGTCCTTCACATGTTCCAGGGAGATTTCTTCGGCTCGAATTTCATTGATGATCCGATGAGCATTGAGCCGACACTGGACGGGATACGCCAGAGGATCGTGGCCTCGGCGTTCAAAAGCGACGATGAGCTGGGCCTTCCAGGCGATACCAGATGACTTCGGGTCGGGAGCTAAGCCGCTGCCAGCAGCAATGCGGGCTTGCCGGTAGCACCGACACCAATCAGCCTTGGTCGCGCTGTACCGGCCAAGACTGGGTTTACGAGGGAAACACATAGGCACCCCTCAGATGAGCGCAAATTTGCGGAGGGAGTCACCGAGCGTCCCTGTCCATACAGCGCCCGACTTCGAGCTTTCCCCGTGATAGACGTTGAAGTGCTCGCCCTTCTTGATCGAATTCGGAACACAGGCACGCCGCACCACAGGATGCCCGTCGATATCGAAATCCTGAAAACCGTGATGGGAGTTCACCAAGCGAGCGGTGAAGGTCAGTGGCTCTTTGGAGTTTTTCTGGCTCATGCAAATGACTCGATTGAACTGGATAGCCTTCAGGGTGAATGCGTCCGCAGAAAACCCAACTCCAATAGCCGGGCCGAATTTGTCCAACAGGCTGTTGGACGACCTCCATTTCAGGCACAAAACCAGCGTGAAAACGCGCCCGGCCTAGTTCCCAGCCCGATAGCATCAGGCCAAGCCAAAGTGGCTTGCCAACCAATCACAGGGAATATTTTTCATGCAGAACGAACAACTTGAATACGCGGGTTTCTGGGCGAGAACAGGGGCGTGCATTGTTGACGGCATCCTTTTCACCCTGGTTTCCCTGCCGCTCCTGATGATGATCTATGGCACGGGCTATTTCAGCAGCGACAAGCTGATCCAAGGGCCAGCGGATTTAGCAATCAACTTTGTCCTGCCAGCGATCCTGACGGTAGTTCTGTGGCGTCGTCTCCAGGCTACGCCGGGGAAGATGGCGCTGAAATTGCGGGTGCTCGACGCTGAAAGCGGCAACACCGCAAGCGTTCGACAGTGCATCGGCCGGTACCTCGGCTATGTAGTGTCGACCCTACCGCTGGGACTTGGCTTCTTCTGGGCGGCATTCGATCGCCGTAAGCAGGGGTGGCACGACAAGCTCGCCGGAACAGTGGTGGTACGCGAGCTCAGAACACAGCCGGTGAAATTCCGGAGCTGATCACCCTGCTCAGTTGAGCCGGACGTGGCGTTCTGGCTCATCCACCAGCCGTCCGTGGTTGGGAGTTTTTCAACCCATGGGATGCTGGCCACATCAACTGATCAAGGGAAGCGTAATGAGCAAGCAAACCAGCGAAGCCCAACCGGAGCTTGAAGTCGTAGCCACCATCGAAGTGATGAGCTACGACGAAGAGACGACCTACATCGAAACCCGCAGCGATCGGATCAACTTCGACAATGCAATCAACGATGATGCCCTGGTGTTCAAATCCGACGCCGAGCGCGTAATTTCTGGCCTGAGCTACAAAGCCGAGCTGTACGACGAGGTATGGGGCAAAGCCAAGGCGTTGGGATTCATGAATGTGACTATGGCGTTGGAGGAGGTGGAGAAGCTGCGCGCTAACCCTGCGATTGCCGGGCTGCTCGAGGCCCTAGGGAAAATCGCAACTGGCTCCACAGGCATCATGGATCGCGACTCCGAGCTTGCCCAGATAGCAGCGGATGCGCTCACCAACTATCGCACCAGTCTGTCCTGAAAGGGCGATGAGTAACGATCCCGGCCGCCATTCATCGGGCCATCTGAACCGCGAAATAAAAGACCTTGAGCAGCGTGCCTTGAACAGTTCGGCCAAAGCCAGCTCGCTGATTCGTAAGCTGCTAAGCGGCTCGCCGCATGCGTCCCTGGATAGCGTGGAGATCCAAGTCGCCGAGCTCCAGGCTGTCCGAAATGAATTGGCTGACCGCACTGGTCGGAGCGCATTGGAATAGGTAAAAAATCCCGCAACATCCCAGCCCCGTTCTTCGGGGCTGAGCCCGTAGGAAAGGCGCAATTCTTGCTCCTCCAATAGAGGATACAGTCAGACCGTCAGACACTGACAATGGATGGCCTTCTGATGCACGGCATTGGTTTGGAACATGCCTAGTGACATTTTCTATGTGAAAAAATACCTGACGGGCCGAATTTGAAGGAAGTTGGTGCAATGTGGGGACTCAAGATGCAACGGGTGCGTACAACAGTAAGCAGCATCCTGACTCGGAAAAAGGACAGTGCTGATCGGCCGTTTATTGGCCCATACGTTCAGCAGGCAATGGTCGGTGGAGCGAAACTCGCTCCCATGATGCCGCTCTACGGTCTGATGGTTTGGGCCATGGGCGATTACGAGGGCCTGCGGCAGTTCTTATCCTCGGCGAGCAGTGCTGAGATGAGCCAGACGGTATTGATGTTCATCGTCGCGGGTTTCGCGCTGGGCGGCGCTGTACAGGTGCTGGTTGACGCGAGCACTCCAAGCCTGAGCTCCCAAGGAGCTTGGGAACCAGACTTCGAGCGTACCGAAACTGAGAAGTGGTACTGGGCTCAGCGACCAAACGGTGAAGAGTGGGCGGTGCGGGAAGCCACAACTGAACGCTGCTCACCGCACATCGACGTGCGCTGGGCCATGGGCGATCTGATCAAGGAACTTCAGCGCCCCGAGAACCGGACTGGCTCTGACTTCCTCGATCACAAGGTGATGAAGCTGCTCGGCATGCAGGCCCAGGCGCAGGGCCTGAAGCCAACACAGAGGTTGGATGACGCCAAGCGTTTGCTTGAGTTGCGCTATGGCGGAGTGCCTTCCCGGCTTGAATGGGATGCCAAGGCAGAAGAATTGCCACCGAGCTTCAAGGCGTACATCACCGTGCGCGTGCAGTCGAAGGCCCCGGCGATGGAGCCGGAGCCCTGGCAGCGCTGCCTGATCGCGGACGGCCCGTCCGAGGCTCTAGCCGTCACCATCGCCGCGATTACTCGCGAGACCTGGACATTCAAATCCCAAGTGTGAGGTCGTTATGTTTCCGAAAGAGATCAAGGCTGAGCGTGAGCTGCTGGAAGGTGGCCGGTTTGCTTTCAACCTGCGTCACGACACCCTGGGCGAGCTGGGACGGATCGTGCTGCAACCTGCGCAGCTCGGCGGCAGTCACGTCTCCTATGAGGTCATCGATTTGCCTGATGGCCGCTTCAATCAGCGCAAGGCGATGATGGATTCGCTGGCCAAGACCGTCACGGCCGCGTTTGAAAAGGCCCGGCGCTAGCCATGGTTCGCTAAGTCATTGAAAACCCAGCCAACCTTGGCTCGCGAAAACCTTAGCGTACGAATTTTCCCGAATTCTGCGGGCTCCCGATACTCCCTCTTCAGTAGGAAAAGAATGATGATCGATGCAATCGCCCAGCGTTTGGGCTTCATTCGGGTGGCAGTTGTTAGGGATCAACTCCAGTTTGCTCGAAACATCTCCAAGCGACTGGATGAACATCGAGAGGTGGTTGAGCAGATCCAATCTCAAACGAATCTATTCACAGAATGCCCGTGGCACGTCAGCCACATGGCCACGCAAGACGACTACCTCATGCGGATCTATCGGATGGTGCATGGTGCCTGGCCCGACCATTCCGATGAAGTTCACCGTCAGCACTGGTACGGTGAATTTATTCGTCAGCGTCCCCAGCTGCTTGGTGGTTGCGGCTTGCCTGAGTACCGCCCGCAAGACAACGTGAGTAATTCCGACGCTCCAGCGTCCTGAAAACGAATCTCCTTCTCCTCCTCCCGCGATAGCCTCCTGATCGAATACACCAGGAGGATTCGCTCTCATGAAAATCCGCAGTCTCTGCGCCCTCGGCAAAATGAGGGCGTACTCCGCTGACCGACAAATGGTCACTCTCTCGCCCAAGGCATTCAGCATCCCCGACGGCGTAGATCCGCTTGAGCACGAGCCTGAAGCGATTCACGACTTCATCCAGAGAAACCGCTGGCTCCATGCAAACTGCATCGTCGGCCTGCACAACAGCCACAATCAGCTACTGGAACCAGGCGAGGTAGTCATGAGCGGTACCCGCTCGTCCCTGATGCGATGCCTGCTGCGATGGGAGGCGCTGCGTATCCTCCCTGTATGGATCGATGGCTTCGACAGCCTTTCTGATGATGAGCGCGCTACACGCGCCAAGCAGCTCGAATGCCTTGACCAGGCCCGCCACCAGCTCCTTTCCGTCGATAGCTGGTATCAGACTGACCAGGAACATTACGAGATAGCGCGTGCAGTCATGCGTACTGGTCACTGGGCGCTGGAAAACCTCCCCCCACTTGATGGGCTGGCGTGGCCAACCGGAGAGATCTTCGACCTGAAAAACCCCAGCCTTTCTGCTGAGGCCGTTGAGACCGGATACCTCGAAGGGATATTTTCCATGATTGAGCGAAAGGGCCGGTTTCATGGGGAGTGCGGGAGCATTCCAGCAGACGAATTGTTCGGTATTGCGCTCATGAGCCCCAAGTCCGGATATGAGTTGCTGGTCAAGCTGCATATACAGATCGAAGCAAACCGTGCTGAAGCAGCCTATGCCCGCCGGCAGCGGGCGATTGCCTGACCCGAATCAGGAGAGAAAAGATCATGCTCAACCGTCGATATCCCGTACTGATCTCTGGGAAACGTTACTCGCCGGAGTTCCAGACCGATCAGCAGTACGCAAAAAACTGGAAAATCGTTTTGGAGAAGGCCTACGGCACTCATGCAATTTGCCAGTGCCCAAGCAGCGGTTCCCGAAAACTCTCGATCAAGCGACGTGAAGATAGCGATGGTTTTCACCTGGCGCGGTTCGCCGGTACAGGTCATGAGCACTCAAACGATTGTCGGTACTACGCGCCGGCCCCGGAGCGTTCCGGTATGCAAGGGTATGCCGTTGGCGTAGTGGAGGAGGGCGAAGATGGCAGCATTCGCGTGCGCCTGGCTCGAGGCATTCGAGTCCAGGCCCCTCGATCCGAGGAAAGCGAAAGCACCTCGGTGACAAGATCGCCCGGAAAGAGCAAGCCGGCTATGACGTTGCTTGGGCTTCTGCACCTGCTTTGGTCTGAGTCTCGACTCTCTACCTGGTATCCAGCAATGGAGGGCAAGCGCAACAGTGGCATTGTGAACTACGCGCTTCTGCAAGCTGCTGAACGTGTAGCCGCAAGCCGAATGAAGTTGAGCGAAGTGCTGCTGTTGGCTGCACAAAAGGACAGCAAGGGGGCGGCTCGCAACCAGGCGATCGCCAAGGCGGCGATGACTCGAGATCTCCGGCTCGTCGCGATATCGCCGCTGGCCCGCTATAACCCTGAACGCCATTCTGGAGACATCAGCAGATTGCCTCTGGCCGGGCCCTTCGGGATGCCCATGCTGAATTTGCCCCCGGCAGCCTGGGCAACCGCCGCCCGCAGATTCGAGAGAGAACTTTCCGCCTGGAAGCGCGGAAGTCGAGTTATCGCCATCGCTCAGGTTACGCCGCGGAAGGGCGAGTCGTTTTCGCAAGCAGATGTCGTTGAGCTGGCCCTGATGCAGGTCAGTGAGCGTTGGATTCCTGTCGACTCAGATTACGAAGGGGTGATTGAGGCCATGCTCCACGCCGCTGGCCGCAGCTTCGATAAACCTCTTCGCTACGACGCTGATGAAAGTGAGGTTTTCCCTGACTTCTGGCTTTTGGACACGGGTAAGGACTACCCCCTGGAAGTGTTCGGCATGAGCACACCTGCCTACCTGGAACGGAAGGCCGTCAAAACGGCTTGGTACAATCGGGAGTACGGCGGGGCAGGGTGGTGGTCGTGGAATGCTGCGGCTGATCCGAAAGGAAGAAATATCCCTCCTTTCCCGGCCAAGTCCTGAGCGCCTTCATCGAAAGCATGCGTTCTTGGGTTCTCTAAATCTCGTGCGATGCTGAAAGCCTCAAACCCGAGACTGCCTCTCAAGGAAAACGTCATGCAATCCGTACTCTCGAAGAAGTCCACAGGGATGAAGAGCAGCTTCTGCCCAGTTACGCATTCGCCTTCCCCCAACGTAACGCGAAGCTTTGGCTCTGACGTTCACGTCAGTTACAACCCGCGTAGCGGCGACTATGGCAGTGATACGACAGCTATCGTCCTGCGCGAGCGCGTATTCTTTGTGCTCAACGGCGATCATGCCGAAACGATCTGCAAAGTCGCTGAAAACAATGGTGTCCATGGCTGTGTCGATTACTTCGTAGAGCACATTGCTCAGGCCAATAAACTCAGTGAGCACCTGATGGCCACAGGCGTAAGTAATGATCCCTTTGCTCTGATGCCGACTGCCTTGGAAATCCTTGGGCAAGAAGGCGTAGACCGCATCGCGGCGGCTGCAAAAGCTCAACTGGACTCCAAGATAGAAGGTGTTTGAGGAAACCCGCCATGTTGCACCTTGTGACCGAACAAGAAGCTGGTGAGCCGGATATCTTGAGTGTGGTAATGCACTCAGCGTTTGAAATCCGCTCGCTCGCCGGCGACGTGCTTGTCACGGTGCCAGCGCCTGAGTCCGGGTGGACGCATGCGCAGCTGGTAGCCACTGCTGTAGAGCATGAAGCGGTTACTCCTGACGGCGCCGATGGCTACTTGGGTGGCCAGTGGATCGGTAGTACCGAAATCTGACCTAGGAAAATGGACCATGCCCTTGATCAAACTAGACTCCGCGATGGTGACCCACTTACAGGCTCGGGTAGCCGCCTTGGCCGAGCTGCATCGCGATATCTCGACACTGATCGAGGCTATCGACCTGCCAGCTTTATTACACACGGCAGATCGTATCAATGACCGCCTGCGCGAGTTGCACCCGAGGGTAATCCGCGAACATGAAATGATGGACTTACGCGAGCAGGTTCGAGTCATGACCGAAGATTGTCGCCGGCTGCTGGACAACTGAGCTGAACACCACCCGAAGCTAGGGAAACCGAAATGACTGAGCAGAAATTGAGTATCGCGGCACAGATTGCAGCCCTGATGCCTGGCGGTGATGACAGCCGCATGTGGCGAAACTACTTGGCCAGCGCTCTTGAGCAAGTAGCCGCAACCGACGACCTTACCCTGCTCCGTGCCGCCAAAGGCGCTGATGAGTTCGAGGTGGGCTTTATGGCCTTCGTGTCCAACTTCCCTGGTGTCGAGATTGAGCCTGCGCCCGAGGGCGGCTTCTACGGTGTTGCCTTGGGGCTTGTGAAGCTGGATCGCGCGCTTCGCGGTGAGGTGCTGCGCGCCTATGCTGCCGTGTTGAGAACAAGTTAAGGGGATCAGCATGTCCTGGGCAGATCGCGCAGCACCAATTGTTGGGGAGGTAATTCGCCGCGTAGGGCGAAGCGACCAGCAGGCCCTCCGAAAGGCGCTGGCCGAGGCATACCCGTGGGGAGAACGAAAAAACACTCCCTACAAGGCGTGGCTCGCCGAGGTGCGCCGGCAGCTAGGCCACCCGCTCAACACGCCGAAAACAGATCCAGCGAACCAACAAGCAGACATGTTTGGCCAACGCAGCCAGTAGGCTGACCCACCAAAGGCGCTCCTCGAGCATCATCCTGGATGGGTTGAAAGTGACCGCCACATCTCTACCGGCAGGCGACCGCCAGCCGGGCCACCCAAACGGTAAGCTTGCATCCTCCGGCGTTTCCCGCATACTAACCGGGAAACGCCGGACAGGAGAACCATCATGCTTGCTGAAGTCCTACGCGACCACGGGTATTCAGCTTACCGTGCGCGCTTACAAATACTGCTGGAGATCCCAGAGTCTGCCAGCGACTTCGAGATTCACACCAGAATCAGCCATGGCTTTTCCGCAGCGCGGTTAATGAGGCTCACTGAAGAGGGGGTGGTTACCCCGCTGGAGCGAGACCAGATTATCCCGCTGCGCACCCTGAAAAACCGGATCGAGCGCGATCAGCCCCTCACTGTCGAGGAAAGCGACCGGCTCTTCCGATCGGCGCACATCACCGCGATGGCTGAGGCTATTTTTGGGGACGCCGACAAGGCCAAGCGATGGCTCTCCAAGCCCAAGGAACGATTCTCTGGGTTGACGCCCATGCAACTGCTCACAACTCAGCAAGGCACAAGCCAGGTTGAAGAGATGCTGCTGCAAATCGCCGAAGGCTTCGCTCTGTGATTCTGTGGCGGATCAGCTCATATGCTGACTTGAGCGGGACAGGCGGCTTGCGCGTGAGCGGCCGTTGGCACCAGGCCGGCAGACCGGTCGTCTACACCGCGACCAGCCCGCCGGGAGCAATGCTCGAGGTGCTTGTTCATCTGGAAATTGATCCAGAGGATTTTCCGGCGACGATGCAGCTTCTCCGTATCGAAGTGCCTGACTCTGTATCACAAGCCCAGATGCCCACTTTGCCGGCTGGTTGGTCGGCAGAGACCGAGCTCACCAGAGGCATTGGTAACCAGTTCCTTGATGAGTGCAACGCACTGCTACTGCCAGTGCCCAGCGCTATCATACCGAGCACGGTGAACTACCTGTTCAACCCTCGGCACCCAGAAGCACAGAGCGCGACTATTCAGGTTGAGCTTTTCACCCCTGATTCGAGGTTGTTCTAGCAAGCGCCCTGAACAGCAAAAAGCCCAGCAGAAGTGCTGGGCTTTTTGCTGTCTTGCCGCGATGAGAAAGTCACCGTTTTGACGATGCAGCCCTTGATTTCGAGGCCCGCGGCCTGCCTCGTCCGGGGTATGCAGACTTCTTCCCTTCCAGGAAGAGCTGGCTCAGGACACACCCACAGTCCGCTGCCGCAAAACCAAAACTCATCTGTCCGCAAAACTCGCAGGTCGCAGCCAGTTGCTTGCGGGTGCTCGCGCGGCAGGGCATTGGTGGAAATGTCTCGTCTTCTCGCATGCTTGGGATTCTTGAAGTCTCCGGTAAAACCGATTTCGAACAAGTCAAAGGAGACAGCTATGCCAGACACCAACGATCCCCAGCAAGACGAGTCGCGATTGATCGACCGCATGATGACCGACCTGCTTTCCACGATGGATCAAGACGACTCAGACATGCGCTCGACGCTGATTGAGAACGGTGACGACATCCGGGCCCTGGCCGAAATCTGCCGGCAGACCGGCGTTTTCGAGCATAGCCACGCAAAGTTCGCCGAATTCAAGCAGCACCTGGAGGATTCAACACCTCCTGAAGAACGGCTCGTCAAATCGTGGGCGTGGCTGCTTGACCGGATTGTCCATTCGCCGACCACTCTGCACATGCGGGGAGCCGTTCGCCTATGCGTGCCACTGGTTGCGCTCTACCTACCCCCTGAATGACTTCAGGTCGAAACTCGCATAGCTAGGGAAATGAGGCGATTATTCGCGCCATTTTGAAGCGACTCGGGGAGGTTTGGGTTATTTCGAGATCGCGATACAAAGACTTCGAGCTGCGCTTTCAGTCGGTAAAAGCGTCTGAAATAACAACCCGCCAAGGAATACGGCAGGTACGATCTCCAACAAATCCAAGGAGAAATTTTCCGCCATGACTCATTCAGTGGTCAACATCGACCACCTCAAACAGCAGGTACTCCCTGAGTTGTTTGCTTTCCCGGCTCGCCTCGGCGAGTACGGGGGCGTAGCGGATAGCTCTGCCAAAATCGATCAACTATCAGATCTCATGGAGAGCGGGTCGGCGGCAGCGCTTGCGGCCAAAATCGCAGAAATCCTCTCGAAAATGGCCGACGCCTCGCCGGAGCAGATTACCCGGAAGCCGACCTGGTTCGAGAAGGTTCTGGGCGGAGCCGTGGAAAAGCAGGTTCGCTATCAAGTCGCCCGGTCAACACTGGAACAGCTACTGGCCGAAGCTGAAGGACACGCCCAAGGTGTACGCGATACGGTCAGTGCCATCAGCAGAATGATCGTTGCCCACGCCGAAGAGGCGGAAGCACTGAAAGTGTTCATCCAGGCCGGGCGCGAATTCCTCGAAGAGAACCCTCTCATCGGGACGGTAGCGGAGGGGGAGATCGAGTTTGATCGGCCGCGAGAGCGGCTGGCGCGAAAGCTCGCCAACTTGGCAACACTTCTGGCCTCACACGAACTGAGCGTTAGCCAGATGAAGCTGAGCCGCGCCCAAGCCCTCGACATGCTCGATCGCTTCCGAGAGACAGTCACCGTACTGGTTCCAGTATGGCGGCAACACACCCTTACCCTGATCACCACCAAACACATGAGCCCGGCGATGGTCGAGGCTGCCAGCAAGGCGCATCAGGCGCTGATGGCCAGCCTGTCTGAAAGCCTGAATGGCGTGAAGCACTGAGGAGCAAAACATGCAGCAGGAAATTACCGTGACAGATCTCGCCACTACCAACACCGAGCTTACTCCAGCTGGGCTTCAGGCTCTTGGTCTCCAGGAACAGGACATCCCCCAGATCAAGGCTGTAGCGGCACTGATCCAGGCAGAAAACCCGCTCTCGGTTTCTCAGTTCGGCAGGGAAGTGGCAGAACACACGTCCTCCTACGCCGACAGCTTGCTCGACCAGGTTCGTAACAGCGACCTGGACGATGCCGGCGCAAAGCTGAGCGAGGTGGTTGCCGTCGCGCAGTCGCTCAATGTCAGCGCGCTTTCCAATCGCCGTTCGCGCATCCCTGTCATCGGCCCGCTGATCGACAAAGTAACCCTGCGCGGCAAGTCCGTCATGGGTCAGTTCGACACCACGCGAGAGCAAATTGAAAAGCTCGTTGCTGAAGTCGACCAAACACAAGCGGGCATTTCTGCTCGGAACACCGGCCTCGAGTCCATGTTCGTTGCGGTACGCGAGGAGCATCGCCTGCTTGGCATCCACATTGCCGCCGGTAAGCAGCGCCTTGCGGAGCTACAGATGCAGGTTTCTCAGCTTCGGGCGAACATCGGGAACGACCCGGCCCGCTTGCAGCAAGTTGCGGATCTGGATGCACTGATCTCCAACCTCGACAAGCGTATTGGCGACCTCACGGCGCTCCAGCAGTCTGCGATGCAGAGCCTCCCGACGATTCGGATGATTCAAGCGAATAACCAGATGCTGGTGGACAAGTTCCACACCATCCGGGAAATCACTGTGCCGGCCTGGAAGCGCCAATTCATGCTGGCTTTGACGCTGAACGAGCAGCGGAACGCCGTCCAGCTGGCCACCAAAATCGACGACACCACCAACGATCTCCTCAAGCGCAACGCCGAGCTGCTGCACCGCAACTCCGTAGAGACGGCCAAAGCTAACCAGCGATTGGTAATCGACGTGGACACCTTGCAGAAGGTCCAGGCCACGCTGATCCAGACCGTCGAAGACGTAATCAAAATTCAGCGTGAGGGCGTAGCTCAACGCAAGGCCGCAGAAAAAGAAATCCAGGGCATGCGTATCGATCTCCAGAAGCGCCTGGGCAGGACTGATGAAGTGAAGGAGCTTCACTGATGACAGAACCAGTCCAACTGTTCCGGTTGCGGGTCGACGGCCTCGTTGCAGAGGAAAACATTCCCGTAGCGCAGCTATCGGGTCTCTTGAATGACTATGGCGTCGTGAAGGACAGTACCTTGAATAGGCTGATGGCTGGCCAGAGCGAGCGCGTTCTCGGTCAAGAGCTGGAACTGTCGAGGCAGACGCCAGAGGGTGCCCCGCGGTTGTACACGCTGCTTGTTGATGGAAAAGTCGCTGCGAAGGACGTTCCTGATGCAGAGCTCGAAAAACTCCTCGCCAATTACGGTGCTCGTAGAAAGGAAATATCTCGTGGTCTCGTTGCCGGCAAGACACAGCGTGTGCTCGGTCAGGATCTGAAGCTATTACCCCAGGCAGTTGGGCACACGGTCCACGTCACCGCCCAGCACGAACAAGCCACAACGGAAGCGATAGCTGAGCCGACAGCGCCGAAAGCACCTCGAGCCCAACCCGAATCAGCACCGCCGGCAACAGCGCCGACGCCTTTTGACGCGCCCCTTCAGGAACTGATCTTGCGGGCGAAAAAGCTACGCAAAGGCACCCTAATCTACGGCGGTACCGCGTTGGGTCTGGCGATATTCGGGGGCGTATTTTACGCGCTGGGTATCGCCGCAGAGCCAACAACGGCTATTGACCAGATCCTGGTTCCTGATGCGATCGCCAAGGCCTTCCAAGCATCGGGCCACGAGGGCGGCGGTATTGGCGGGTTGATGGGGGTCGAATCAGCCGTCGACTCGATCCTCAATAGCACAGCGCTCAAAATGATCAGTGCGGTTGCAATGATTGCGGGCATAGGCCTTGCGGTCATTACCGGACGCATTATCAACATCGTTCCAGCTGTAATGATTGGCATGATGCCGCACGTCATGGGAGCGTTTCTGGGGATACTCGATCCGGGTACGACGAGCACAGCAAGTAAGCCCAGCGAGTTTTATTCCGCGGTTGAGTCGAAGAACCTACCGACGCTTCAGCGCCTGCTCAGCTCCAGAGAGGATCTGGACGAGGTGGCCAGGGCGTATGTGCTAGCCCAGGCATCTGTTGCCGGCGGCAGCTCCTCGAAGTGGGTTGTTCTGACAGCGAAGAACCTGCGAGAGGGCAAGATCAAGGGCAACTTTGCCGTCCCCGCCGGCATTGCCTACGCCATCGAGGCAACTGCGCTTGGCCCAGAAAGCCCGTCTCTGTCTGATCGTGCCGAACAGCATCGCCAGAGTGCGTTGGCCGAGGCAGGGAACTGGAAGCGCAACAGCTTCTGGGCACTTCTCCTGGCAGGGCTGTTTGGCGTGATTGCCACGGGTCATGAATCGATCGCGCAAATCATCTTTCGCAGGGTTCGCCGCATTGGTGAGCTGCTTACCCCGCTGCGGTAGCTACTGCGAGAAGCGCTCAAACCCAAGCCTTGCTTGGGTTTTTTTTCCCCTGAATAGCTTGGAACCACTCTTGGTTTAAGGAAAAGACCGTGAAATCGATCCTCATGATGTTTACGGCCGTGATGATGGCCACATCTCAACTTGCTCTTGCCTCAGCGCCTGCGACCTTTGAGCAGGCAAAGGTTGAGCTACGCCAGAAGGTCTACTACGACCGCAACACCAGCGAAACCGGCGATCTTTACTGTGGGTGCAATTGGAAGTGGCTAGGGCGATCGGGAGGCCGGGTGGACTTCGCCTCGTGCGGGTACGAAGTCCGCGCTCAGGAGAATCGCGCGCAGCGCATCGAATGGGAGCACGTCTTGCCAGCATATGCCTTCGGCAGCCAGCGGCAGTGTTGGCAGAATGGGGGGCGAAAGAACTGCATCGATACCGATCCGGTATTTCGCAAAATGGAGGCGGACATGCACAACCTCGAAGTGAGTGTTGGTGAGGTCAATGCTGACCGAAGCAATTTTCGCTACGGCGTTTTACCCTCAACGCCGATGCAATACGGGGCTTGCCCGACCAGGACGGATTTTCAGCAGCGCGTGACAGAGCCTCGAGACCAGGTGAAGGGCGCGGTTGCCCGGATCTACTTTTACATGCACGACCGTTACGGACTATCAATGTCCAGGGCACAACAGCAGCTGTTGATGGCCTGGGATCGTCAATACCCAGTGAGCCCGTGGGAACTGGAGCGTGACCGGCGGATCGCCAGAGTAATGGGGCATAGCAACCCATTCGTGACAGGTGAAAGATCCTGGAGTCTCGGTATGCGAGTGAAGGGAGCCGGCACAATGGCACAGGCCATTCGGAGCGAATCAGTTGAACACCAGGTATCTGGTGGATACGCCTCCAGCGGGCTTTCTCCGGTGATTGGCAACCGCAATAGCAATGTTTACCACCTGCCAGTGGGCTGTCCGAGCTACGGAAAGGTCGGAACGCGAAACCGCGTAGAGTTTGCAAGCGCTGCGGACGCCGAAGCCGCGGGATTCAGGCGGGCCGGAAACTGCCGATAGGGGCCATATGTGGCTTGAAGCGCTTTGGTGCTAGGGTTAGCTCCCAGGGCACTTTTCGGGGCGCTACAGCCCGTGCTGAGGAGATGAGTCAAGCGAGGGGGGCTTACTGTGTACCTGGCCGGGTGTATCGTGAAGACCTCCCGGCCGGGCTCGATGATCAATCAACGGTCTGGTGCTGTTTCGTTTTGGTGCTGTGCTGGGCCGGTACCGGCCCAGATTCGGCTGGCGTAGTGGCCAAGGTGTGAGTAATCACCGAGCCGCTTTTGTTTGCCAGGTTCTTTGCCAGAGACTCGCGGACAACCTCCATCGTGAGTATTCGCGAGGTGGCAATCGCAGCTTTGAGGGGCTGGCCAGCTGCAACCAGTACCTCAACCATGTCCAGGGCCGTATTCACGCCGGCTTCGATTCGTTTCTCAACGCCATCAATCATCATCTTGTCTATCTCCATTTCAGGCCGCTAGCGGGATGCAGCGGCCTCAGCGGAGCGTACGCGGTTCAAGAGGGGCTTGAACAGCTCAGATCAATGAGGGATATTCGTGGCGTCCTAATTATTAGGATGCTATTCGTTTAACATAATCCCTATTATACGCAATGAAATCATAAGCTTGCGCATTAGAATTAAAGCCATTTCTAGAATTTTAGACCCGCACCAGGAAACCCGCGAGCTCCACTCATCGGACCTCGCACGCCAAGAAAAACGGAGGGTCACTTAAGGCGCATACACGGTTTTGTGCCCAGATTGGCCACGGCCGGTCCCCTCGCAACCAACTGGCGGCAAGCTCCTGAGGAGTCATGAACCAAGTCTTTTGGGGGCTAGAAATGTCGCTTATGCGCGTGAGGAAGCCCTTGTCCTCAGTCACGACCAAGGCTGGTAGCATCAAAAACCGATAGAAATCAAAATCAATTCCATCATTTCGATTGTTGTGCGAAGCGGGAGAGTAGGCATGCTTAGATTTGCGTGTCCTTACCCATTGCCGATAGAGGTACCTTATTTGAAGGTCACATCTCGCGCTCATTGAGATACCTGCGAGTGGACGATCGGCATCAAGCTCGGCTAAGGCATCTTTTAGTACTTTGCCTTCCAATTCCTTTAAATTATCGAGGGCATGAAGTTTCTGTTGAAGATCCAACAGCAAATTCCTAAATGACAGAGCATAGACGCCACTATAACTTTGAAACCTTGCTATACGCTCCTTAACTGTTGCGAGTTCAAGAGCGAGATGAGAATCAAATTTATCGAACTGCGCAATCCACTCTTCGCGCTCATCCTGAAGTATTTTTTCAAGCTTCGAGTGATACTGTGAGTTTTTCGGCTCTGATTGAATATTACAAAGTTTCTGCCACCCGTCCTTTGAAAGATCCCTTACTTCACTAGCGCACCAAGGATCCTTACCAGCAATTCCAAGCATCCCTAAGATGTCTCTCTTCCCAAGGATGATGGGATATTCTGGATCGAGAAAGGTCTCAAGCCCTTGAATCATACGACTGAAGCAAGGTTCACTCATCCCTCCCTCAGGCTTTGTAATCTGATTTAAGAGCTCCGCAAATGCCCCATCCGCGAGTGCAAAAGCGTATTCACCAGAGGAAGCCATTTGACCAAAGGTATCAAGCCAGTCCGGACAAGTCGTGGACTCCCCAAGTGTACGCGCGACGTTAGTATCGAGGGCAACGATGCACTTTTCCAACGGTATAATGTGACGCTGACTAGATTTCATTATCTAGAAGGTCCCTTTCGAGTATTTATGCTTAATTTAAAAAGGTTAGCCACTAATGCCGCCACTTAACGCATCCTGGCATTCATAACCAAGATAAAATAATAACTCACATAAATCTCTATTTGTGTGAGTTATTATTTTACAGTTCCAACAGGTCTAGAATTTCCGATCCCAAAATTTGAAGTCCAGTTTCCATGCTCGTGAACTCATCAATCCGCCCGATGAAGTTGGCGTGGCTATTATCGAGCCCATCTTTTACGCCAATCAGTCCAACCGTCAACGGCAGACCGCGTTCATCGAAGGAGACCTGACACCGAATCAGCCGGTAGACCTCGCCGTCGCGCGAGTTCTGAAGATACGCCCCCTCCCCGAATCCGGCCTCCCCCAAGATCTGGTACGAGATTCCTTGCATGATATGAGGTCTTGAAACCAAAAAGCTCACGACGTCATCCCGGGAAAGATTCTTTGCTTGCTCCCAGCCGTCTGGATCTACTGATCTCAACAGCGCCAAAAGCTCAGATCTCACCCGCGCAACGTACGCCATCACCCTCTCCATCGCGAACCCATTACTCGACTCGCTGAAAAACCGTCATAGCAATAAGGCCCTTCCCGTCAGTGGTCGGTCGAGTGGTTATTTGCCAACCCGACGCGGTACCTAGATTTCTCACGCCCTTTTGCTGCTCACCATAGCGGCGAGCCTTGTCTTTCTCCTGCTTCGCAGTCAGCGTTTTTACCCTGTCCGCCTCCCGAACGATCCGGGCCAGCCTCGAAAAAACGTTGTCGAGCTTACACTCGCCCTTCGTTTCATCCAGGTACTCGATAACTGCATGGTACGTGAGGTAGATGCGGCCAAACGTAGGATTGTCGACGAAAGGTTGTGGCGGGGGTTTCCCATCCCATCTCACGCAGATGCCAGGATGCTCTTCCAGCGCCCACTCCTCCCCTTTCTCGACTGAAATGTTGTCCAGGCCGAGGAGTTGTGTCCGAAGTGCATATGCGTATTGGTAGAGCTCTTCTTTGGAACTTGTCACCAGCAGGAGACGCTTTACAGCTCCTCGCGAAACCACCAGCTTCAGGTTGCGGGATGTTCGATTTGCCCCAGCGAGCTCCAACCAGATCAGGCAGCACCAGGCGCCATACAGCTCGACGAAGTCCAGGGCATTGGGCCCGAGGTCTTTTGAGACATGGACATCCACAGTGCGAAAAAAACGATCGTCGCCATTAAACTTGACCTGGTACAGGCCTGGTGTATCGGTTGTTGAGGTGCTGAGCTTGACCACTTTGAAAGTCATTGTTCGGATCTCGATTGCGATGCTTGAAGACTCGCACGTCTTACTGGAATGCAAGCGGACAATTCTACCCGACTCCTGATCGATCTCATGGCCATAAAAAAAGGGCCAGCTAAATTAGCCGGCCCTTTTGGTTTCTTGCATGCGGTCGCTAGCGACAATCTTTTCGAGAATGTCGGCAGCCTCCATTGTGTATGGCCCTTCAAAGATGACGTTGAGTCCATCTTGAAGGGCCTTTGCATGGGCCATGATGTACCGACGCGACGCCGGCACCCGGTACCGGCTTACCAACAGCAATCGGTAATCCCCTGCGCTCCCACTAAAACCGCTGGGCGGTGAGAATGGGTCGAGGGCATTGGCGCCTGGCGAGGTGACAACACGCACCGGGTCATACAGATAAGATGTGACGCTCATCAAGCCGCCCTCCTCATCTGTGGGAACCCCATGCATCCAAGCTGCACCAGCACATCATTCCAGTCGACTGACTTTTCGCCTTCCAACAGCGGCAATGAGGGAGTCAGTATCTGAGCTTGGATACCCTTCTCCCAGAGACGCTTTTTCAGGTTCATGCCCGCCTCTTCACCGCGCCCGGATCGGTCCTTGTCGATCCAGATCCTGACGCGTTTTGTGCGAGGGCCAGGCTCGAAACCCTCCAACAACGTTGCATTCACCAATGAGTGAACCTGCACAGCGAAATTGGTACCGGTTTCTATTGCCCAAGCCGTTTCCAGCCCCTCACAAACATCAATTTCCTCCTTGTCCCAAGCCCCCACGAAAATGCCACCGCCAGTAACCAGTTTGTCGGTAGGATACATGCACATTTTCTTAGCACTCTGGACGGGTGCTTTCAGCCCCTTCGGGGTTAGAAAGTACCGGTGGAGCGTGATAGGAAGCCCTGCCTTAGTAACTTTCGCGACAATGCCGGGAAAATCACCTTCGAACTCACCATCCTCGTTGTAACTCGAGAGGCTCGGATGAAACCGAACCACCCTTTCGACGCCCTCACGATCCCAACAGAGAATCTTGCGGCTGGCCAAATACAGTCGGGCCGGCTCAGCATCTGCATGCGTAAGCGGAATACTGCCCTTCCAAAGCTCATTAAGTTTCTTGCTGTGATAGAGGTTTGAAGCAGCCTCTCTTTCCTCAAGTTCTTTGCGACGTGCCGCGAGCGCCTGCTCGTTGGCCCGGTTAACCTTCTCCTGCTGATTCTCATCTTCAGTCGAGCGAATCCCCAAGAAGTCACCAACATCGGCCACAGCATCGGCAAATCCGTAGTTCTTCACCCACATCAGCAAGCTGAATCCATCGGGGTACGTTCCACAGGTGTTGCACATACCGCCGCCGGAGTCTTGAAAATCCTTACGGAAGAACTTGAACCCATCGCCGCCACGACCAGCCACCCCATGGACAGGGCACTTGGTGTGTCGACCTGGTTTATCAAACGCTCGGGAATCGATCTCAGGGCACAAGTCCCTCAAAATCACATCCCAGCCTTTTAGCTTCGCCGCATTACGTACAACTTCGGCTTTCAAATTTCTCATAGTGCACCTCCAGGTAAGCCCAACTCGGGACTTCCCCAAGCCACCGAAACGGGAGCTTGGGGAAGCCCCGAGCCGGGGGAATAGGACACCTGAAGGAGCTCCACCCCTTGAGGGGGCAAAGCCCCCCAGGGGTGGTTAAGCTGCCAACCGCAACCGCGGTTTCATCAGCTTCAAGTAGGTATCGCGCGCTTCAGCAATCGCCTCGCGCACAACATCACGTGTGTCTGTACAGAGCCCCTTGATCGAGGGATCACGACTGAACCCGTAAATATCAACCTCAGCCAGTACAGCGATATCGTCGCCGTCATCATCAAGCATGGTGACAGTGACTTTGAGGCTGAAGCATTCGATCTCCCCATCCATGATTTGCTGGATGGTTTGGTCGAGGTAGACGAGCTCTTCCTCGGTTTCAAAGACATCGAAGTCATCCGGACACTTAAAAACATCAACCCGAAAGTTGGAGGTTTGAAAGGTGCGCAGCTTTGTCTTTTCGGAGACGTACGCATCAAGGAGTTTGTACCCTCGGTGCGCAAGCTCTGCACCGGTGGCCACAACATCATCGGCAAGCGCAGTGACCAGTCGATGAAGAGCAACTTTTTGAGCGGGTCCACCTAGTTCATCAGCTGGAGTGAGCTCGACGTAAACTGGATCGATACTCAGGGAGGTCGATCGTTCATGCACGTAGCGCATTCCAGAGTCCCGGGTGATCTCCAGCTTTTCGGGTAGCACCAGGCCATCCCAGACAGTCGAAGTCACATCCGGAACAAGACGCGAAGCAAGACGCTTCACATCCAACTCACCAGTGAAACTTGCACCATCGCCCTGACAACAGCTCAAAGAAAAATCGACGTCTTCAGCGGGGTAGCCGTTTAACACCAGGTAGCGCTGCATCAGGGTTTTGATTGCGTGGTTAGTAGACATAAAGGGACTCCGGTAATTGGAGCCCACTACCCCTATTGGGGCATGTAGGCCCCTATAGGGTTTGATCAATCAGTGGATATGCTTCGTTCTAATTCGAATGAGAAAGACATCCCAGGCCAGATGGCCGTGGGAAACAACCTTCCCATCATCCACCAGCACACGGCGCTTGCCGGTGAAGCCGGTATCGATAGCGAAAGCAGTCTTGTCTCGAGCATTCGGGTAACGAGCGAGCAGTGCACGCAGTGCTGCATAGTGTCGAAGCGCGAAGGCACGGCGAACGACGTTCGCAATACCTCCACAGCGGGACACGGCTTCTGCTTCGACGCCACGCGTCAATGCTTCAGCCTCACCGGTAGTGAGTGTCATCGTCTCGCGGAGTAGCGCGACTAAACGGGGGTAGGACTTCATTTCTTGGTCCCATCCTTCTGTTTGATCGGTAAGCCGCAAATGCTGCTCATCATGCTGACAAAGCTTTCATCGCTGAGAGCCTCTTGATAGTGAGCAACCCGATTTTGGGCGTGGGGCTTCGGTGGTGACGGGAGGGGCTTCTGTGCATTACTCATACACGTTGCTCCATCTTCACAACCTGGTCTCCCCGCGTCACATACGACCAGCTACAGCCGAAGGGTGATGACGCTCCAATCAGCTTTGCAGGCGAAAAAATCATAGATGTACCTCCAGAATGGAGGTGAGATGCCAACCCCGAGTGGGGAAGGACCCCACCAGAAAGGTTGGAACAACGGTGTTACGACAGGCTTACCCAATGTCCGGCGAGAGCCAAGCACAGGGCCGTGTGAATCAAATTACGTCAAACACGAAGTCGACGATGATGATCACGAGATTCAGTAAGTCAGACATGTTGCACCTCAATTTTAGTTTTAGTGCAAGGTCTCCCCTACAGGGAGAAACCCCTGCAGGGTGGGTTAGCCAGAATGGCCAATGTTGATGCTGCTTTAGGGACGCGCAGCTAACGCCATCTCCGATCGCAACAGAGCGATAGGAAGAATCTTTGCTTGGGAAAACTGGAGCTTTCCGAAACAACCCTTGAGGTCGGTCGGTGGCCTGCTGGCCGAGAGGATGCTGATCACAGCTGGTTGAAATATAGCACTCGGCATTTTGAGATGGAAGCAGGGAGGAATCCCCCCTGCTCCAATCACCTACGCACGTTTCTGAACCATCTCGTCCTTCATCGCCCGGAGCAAGTCCAGGTGATACGAGCGAAGCTCCGAAGCAGCAATCGTTGAACATGCTGCCGAGATTTCGTGAACCAGTTGAATGAATTCACGAAGATGCGCCGTGGTGGTGATCCCGCGCTCACAGTAGCTGGCTTCAATCTCTTGCTGAGTAACGTCAACTTGAGACGCCAGGTAGAGAGGACGGTCCCTCCTGTCCAGTAGCAGAACTTCCGTAACACCATCATGGGCACCTTCAGGAAAGAGTGCCGCTTTTCTGCGCTCGATGATCTCGTTGAAATGCGAGAGAACCAGCGCTGGGTTATTGGAAATCTGGGAAACCGGAAAATTGTTCATGAAGCCTCCAACACGAAAGTCGAGGCCTCTCCCCTATCGGGAAAAGAACCCGACGGGGTTTGCTGCATATGCAGCGTTACGCCACAGATGTGGCAAGTAGGATCACCAGGATGATTCAACTGCGTCCATCATGATTTGCAGTCGCAACAGCGGTAGCTTCATAAGCCACGTTCTGGATTCAGTAGTGAAACTCGCCAGCAAAGTAACAAGTCGACCGTGCTCTTCGAGCTCAGCGAACGTGGTGACCTTTGCCAGACGCATCCTGCATTTGATTGAGCGAAACTCGTCGCGCTCAATCGTCGTCAACAACGACGCCTCATCACATTCGATTCCATTTGAGCGCATGCGCTCCATACGAAAAGGAAGTGACTGAGCGACCTTATCGAAACCAGCTGCCACGAGCTGTTGTGAAATATTCATGTTGCCTCCGGTGGTTAGAGACAACATTCCCGATCGGGAGCGATTGTCCCAATGGGTTGAATGGCGAGTGCCAAGGTGATGCTGCATAGAGTTGCAGCTGACTATCGTCCTGGAAACGCATTGTTCGCAGGTGGATTCGGTTGAGAGACTCGCCTCGTTAGAAGAGGTTCTCCGAACCGAACACTCTCCCCAGACCGGGAGAGAATCGGAAGCGCCCCTCTTTTACAAGAGGGGCGAGGACAACAGTTAAAGACCTTTATTCGCTTGGTTCCTGACTTCCTTAATCGCCCCAACGAGAGGAGCGAAAAAGATCGCCGGCGCAGCTTTCGCCGCAACAACGAACTCAGCTTTGAAACCTTTGATGAAACCTACAAGGTGTTTGCGAATCATGGTCAGCTCCTCGCGTTACATGAGTTCAGCATATACCTTGATCGGTATCTGTTCAAAGCGAATTAGGCCACTTTGGGGGTCCCACCATCGGAGTCACGAGCCTGCAGCTTTCGCCACTGACCGATGACACCAGAAATCGCCCCACGAACGGGAGCAAAATAGATGGCGGGGGCCTGCTGAGCTGCCTTCACAAACTCAGTTAGGCAGTGCTCAACCAGGGAACTTTTATTACCGCTATTAATGCCCATTTTGTCTCATCTCCTTGACTGCAGCCCACGAGGTAAAGCCCAGGAACGACAGAAAGGTAAGCGCATCGACCACCAGGATCGCGTGCTCGAGGAACGTAAGAACGCTGAGCGTGAACTCGGCGACGTGGTACTCACGAAGTTTGTGGACAAGCCACCCGAGAAATACGGAAGGCGTGGCAATTATTATGAAAATGCCGGAACCCACAACCGTGTGAGCGAGGAAATGCACCAACGGCGCATACCAGGGTTTTTGATGCGGAGAGCTATTTTGGTTCTCCATGAGGGACACTCCTTTTGTGTGCGGGAGGCCCTACCCCGCAGGGATAGAGGCTCCCCGCGGTTGCTGGATTGCTGAAATTAAGGGATCAGCTGCACCTTTACTGCTTTGTCCTATATGGACTCAGCGCGAACACGAATTCCATTACGGTCATCGTGAACAAACACTTCTTTTGGCGCCCTGCAGGCGTGAGCCAACATATGTGGTTTTTATGCCACATGGACAGTTCTCAGTTGCGCATCCAGAAGCTTGCCTTTGTGTTCGAGCCAGTTGCGAAGTGCTTCGCACTGGTCGAGATTAAAGCCAGAGTTTTCCCCCATTCGAACAAGGTTAAGAATGATCTCAGAGGTGTAGTTCTCTTCAACAATTCCGGCGAACACGAACCTTGCTTTGGGGATGGACTCAGGAGCATTGCCAGAAAGGGATTCGATCTCATCACCGTGATTGGTAAACAATTCTTCGATCATCCCAACCTTGCCCTGTAGGACCGGGCAACTCTGTGAGAGCTCAGGTCCAAATTTCGTGTGAAAGTGTCGTACCAGCCCATCGATCAACTCGATAATGTCGGGCAACCCGGCCTGCTCGTCCCGCACAAAGACGCGAGCTCCTACAAAGGCCCCGTACTCACAGCGGGAGATAACCGTCCTCTCGCATATTTCGATGTCGTTATCGCTCCGATCTGCATAGATCGCTTGCGCGGCTTTTGCGAAAAGGTTTGTGCTTGAATCAACACCAAAATAATTTTCGCAATCAGCAAACGTCAAACCTGCGTCAACAGCGACCTTAAGCAGGTCCAACGGCGATGGCGCCGCCGACATCTGAAGGTCCAATCGCTCGTTTCCGACCAGGTTGTTTTGATTATTCATGTCGTGCTCCAAAAGGAGCCGGGCATGTCCCCAACGCGGGGGCATGTTCCCGGCGGGGTTTGATAGTGAATTTATTGCCTAAAGGCCAAAGCCTCTCAGCGACGTCATTGAATCAACCACCCAGGGAAAACCCGAGTGGTGATCTGGCCCTCACCGCATAGTGAGGGGCCGCGACCACCTATTGATGCTGGATGGTCGATTCATGGAACAGGAAGGCTACCGATCTCGCTTCGTTACATCGCCGGTTATTTTTTCCGTGGTGGTACTTAGCAAATCCCATAACGCTATAGCGGGTGCCCAAAAGCCTTGAAGGGTTTCTTGTACGCCGCGCTTGAAGCCACGAATGAAGGCATTCATAGCCATCTCCAATAGTTTTTCCTGTTTGCATAAGGGCATGCCCAGGCCGCCCCGTTAGTGACGGTTCAGGCCAGAAGAGCCTTGCTGGCGTGGTAGGTGGAATAGATCGTCCACCAGCCCAAGAACACGCAGTCGCTGTACAAGATCACATGTTCCAAGAGTTTCAGAACTGGGACCAGGTCCTTACCGGCCTCGAAGCCCCCCACCCAACTGGTAAGGGTCGAGATCAGAAGGCTCGCGAGCACGAGCAGGGAAAAGAAAATGACTCCCATGACCAAGTGGCCAAGGAACTCACCAATGATGCCAAGATTTTTTTTCATAGGTTTAACTCCGGGTTGAGGCGGAGCTAACCCCCGACAGGGAGCTAAACCCCGCCGGTTTGGTTTTAATGCTGCAGTAGTGCAGCTGCTTTCAATTCGAACCAACATTGGTTCGAGTGAAACCGCTTGAGCAATGCTCTTGCCGAAGCGGTCTCTAAACCGCCCCGGGAACTCCCCGGGGCGATGCGAGACGATTTAAGCAGCTAGTCGGTAGGTACCAGGCGCAACGCGTTCAAAATAGCGCGCGTCCTGTACCACCTGACGAACTTTTGCCTCCCAGTGCTGATTTGACCGAGAACCTGCGTACGGCGCGATCAGTTGGTTAATCTCTTTGAGGTGTAGGACCTTGCCACCTTGAAGGATGCGACGTATCGCGGCCCGCCAAGTAGTCCCAACCCATGACGCAGCACGACTTTCGACCTGAGCCAAGAAAAACAGAGACTCCTTGTTCTTCTTGAAGACCAACAATTTTTCGTGGGCGATCCTGACGATGTTGCCTCGGTATTCCCGCCGATCAGAAACGCAGTTGTGCTGAATCTTGATAATTTCATCAACAAGCCGACCCGGCGCGACCCGTTCGACGAGCGATGACAAATTGAGGTACTGACCTTGCCGACGAAGATTGCCCATCAAAATTCCGTAATGCCCATTTTTTTCGACGGCGTCATGAATGTTCATGATGGAAAGCTCGAGAGCCTCCGTGAACTCGGCAAGGGCCATTCGACTCATGTCCCACTTGTTTGGCTCTCCCCAGACCTCCCCGCTATAGACCAGCATCGAAGCATAGGGGGCATGCCACCAACAGGTGTGGGCCTCCTCTCCAAGAAAGGTCCGCATGTCGTCCAGCAACAGGTTGGTCCCCTGGTGAAGGTCGGTACCCTTGAACCGGAGTCCGAGCTCGTTGGCAACGTCGACAGACGTACCGCCACCGATACTAGGGTCAAACGCAAGACCATTCTTTCGGGTGTGATACGTCCCAAAGAAATCCCTTACGATCGCGCCTGTGCAATTACCGCGGTATCGGCTATTCCCCCAATGACCACGGTCCGGATAGCTAACAACTGAGGAATTAAATTTCATGGTACGTCTCCGTTGAGGTGGCGCCCACAACCCAGCCGGGACGTGATGCGCCCGATGGGTAGGAATTAGATCTGACCGTTGTCGCACATGCTGTAGCACTGCTTGCCAACGATAATGTGGTCTATGAGCGTCACCTCCACAAGCATCAAAGCCTGCTTCAGAGATGCCGTCATGGAGAGGTCCTCAGGCGATGGGCTGCAATCACCACTGGGGTGGTTATGCGCCAAAATCACCTTTGACGCATTATGATGCAGAGCACGCTTTGCGACCACGCCAGGATGGACGCTTACATGCTGATGGCCGCCAGCGAACAGCTCTTCAAACGCGATAAGCCGATGCTGGGCATCCAGGTAGGCTACGCCAAACACCTCGCGGTCTTTCTCGCCCAGCTTGAACTTGAAGAAGTGCCGAGCACGATCCGGACTGTCAAAGCGAGCACCCTTTGCAAATCGCTTGTTGATGATTTCGTTCGCGGCCTCGATGATTTCATCGGCCGTGACGGTCTCACCGAGCAATTGAAAAACGTTAGGGTTCTCGGCTGTTTCGATAAACATAGTGGTGCCTCCAGAGATGAAGGAGGCTCTCTCCCCGGCAGGGGCAAGAAGCCCCTTTAGGGATTGTGATTGCTGGTAAACCACCAACTGGGCATCTCACCACCTGACATCAGGGGGGTGAAGAGTCAATTGCTTTCGCAAACATAGCTTGGGAAAGCAGTCGAGAAACGGGGGGGGAGTCAAAAAGAGGTGCTGAAGGGTCAGCTGTATTACGAAGCATCCGGTGGAGATGCAAGTTGAATATACGACAAATTTATCCTACCTGGTAGCGCGAGAACTTCGACCGCCCCGGGTTGGGGACGATCGAAGAGTCGCTGTGTTACGCCGCCAGATAGCGGTCGGGACTGAAGACTTTGGCGTGCCGTTCGTAGTACTGGAGCAGGTCGTTAAACCTTTCCGTCCTCTCCCTGACACTGACAAAGTGCGCAGTCGCCGTGGGTGCCTCATTGCGCAGAAGCTCAAGTGAATTTCCGTCATCGAGCTCCCATAGAAAAATCGTGCATTCGGAGGTCTTTGCAGTCCCCTTTCGCACGATTTTACGATTCCCCATCATCCGCGCGGCCTGGCAAATTACATTCATCACATGGCACCTCAGGTCGAGGCGAACACGTGCCCCTGACGGGGAACCTGCCCGCCAGGGTTGATCAATAATTACAGCGTTATCCGTTCAAACGAGACCTACGGTCTCCCAGTGCCGATAACCATCCAGACTGAAACACCAAACCCCTCCCCAAGAGGCATGCCGCCTTTGGGGAAAGTTTTGGACGCCTTGCCTACACCGACATCGCAAGCTCGGTCTGCTGCCCACTGATGTACTTCGGTGGAAGGTGGGTGGTGGCATCGATTCCCATATGACATACCGGACCGATTCCACACATTCCGCCCCCACAGATCTGCATGCAGTAGCTGTCGATCCCGTCCTCCTGGAGAGCTGTGTAAACAGGATTGATGACCTGGTTAGTCAATGCCATACCCAGTGCCTCACCAACCGCCTGAAACACGGGATACACGACCGATTGACCGAGGACCTCATGGGCAATCGTTTCTGACAACCCATCCACCATAGATGGCGGAATCCCCTTCAAACGTGCGTGCTCGGTAGCGGTAAACAACCTGCTGAGCTCTGACTTGGACGGGTCAGGATGTAGCAGAAATGGCTCTGTGCTCCGTCCTTTAAAATAGCCACGCCCGACAGTCCCAACCGAGGTGCTGTCTGCTGTGACCAACTGACGCTTGAAACCCTTGCCAGCCGCAATATCTCGCTCCTCCTTTGCCGCGAGATACTCGTAGCTTTTCCACCGAGGTGAGTCTTCAGGTATTTGCTCGAGGATATCGCCGACTTTCACTGGCTTAACGTCAGTGGCCGTCGGAAAAGTAAAGCCCTCTCCCAAGCCTTTTGTGATCGCTACAACCACCATCCGCTTCCGGTCTTCTAGCACTCCAAAATCAGCCCCCCTGAACACCGTCTCATGCAACACATATCCCAACGATGTCAGAACACTGCGAATGACGGTCATCGAAACCGAGTCCAAATATTCAGGAACGTTTTCGATGATGCAGATCGCAGGGTTAGAGGCCTTTACGAAGTCCAGAAAGTCGATGAACAAGGTACCTGCCGAGGAATGCTCCTCCGCATTCTGTATCTTGTTCTTCGAACGGCCCGAGCGGCTGGCCCCGGTGCAGGGGATCCCGGCAACTACGCAATCTAATTGCGGTACGTCGCCCGACAAGGTGAGGTCACGAATGTCGGTGTTGATCGCGATTGATTCTTCAGTCCAAAGTTCCGGATTGTTCCTTAGGGATACCGGCATTTTTCAAGGTAGTTGTCGCGTCAACCGTCTAACTATGCCGCCATTTTCTCGTTCTGTTGCTCTCGATCCGGGTTCAACAACACGGTGCCGATCGGTTCCCAGTTACGCGTCCGGCCTGACC
>NZ_JASCOM010000519.1:0-1376 GCF_029959925.1 Pseudomonas sp. PS02303 | reverse complement strand
CGATAGCGGTGTGTCAGACAACCTCAATGTCGACTGACACACCGCTATCGCGAGCAGGCTCACTCCTACAGGGGATTTGTGGTGTGTTCAGAGGCCCAGCAGCGACAACATGATGAACGTCGCAAACAACACAAAATGGGTCATGCCTTCGATGGCATTGGTTTCGCCGTCGTTGAGGTTGATTGCGCTGACGATCAGGGTGAGGAAGATCATCACCGTCTGCACCGGGGTCATCGCCATCTGAAACGGCTGGCCAGTGTAGAGCGCCATCGCTTCCATCACCGGCACCGTCAGGATCACCGTCGACAATGACGCGCCCATGGCGATGTTGACCACCGATTGCATCCGGTTGGCCAAGGCCGCGCGCAATGCCGTCAGGATCTCCGGCGCCGCGGAAATGGCCGCCACCAGAATCGCCGTAATCACCGGCGGAGCACCCGTGCCTTCCAGGCCCAGGTCGAGGGTCTTGGACATCACTTCGGCCAAGGCGCCGATCACCACAACGCCGAACACCAACGTGCCGATACTCAGCGCCAGATTGACCGGTTCAGGTTCCTCCTCCGGGACTTTCCTGCGGCGTTTTTCCGGGTAGCTGTAGCTGAAGAAGTAACTGTGCGGCCCGACCTGCATACGCAGGAACAGGGTGTAGAGCACGACCATCGCGCCAATCGTGAACGCCGAATACAGCTTCCAGTTAGCTTCGGGAATGAACTCCGGCACCACCATGGAAACGCCCATTGCGGTGAGGATCATCACGCTGTAACTGCGGGCCGAGTCGTCGTTGTACGACTGTTCACCGTGCTTGATCCCACCCATCAACGCGGCCAGGCCGAGGATGCCGTTGATGTCGAGCATCACCGCCGAGTAAATCGTGTCGCGCACCAGGGTTGGCGAGGCTTCGTTACTCATCATGATCGCCAGGATCACCACTTCCACCAGCACGGCGGCCAGGGTCAGGATCATGGTGCCGTAAGGGTCGCCGACTTTTTCCGCGAGCAGTTCGGCGTGATGGGCGACACGCATGGAGGCGACGACGATGAAGGCAATCAGCACCAGGCCAGCGGTCAGCGCGATGGGCTGGCCGCTGTGCAGCATCCAGTGTTCCAGTGGATAAGCGACGAGCGCGGCAATCACGGCCAGCAACAGAAACTTTTCTTGCTTGAGGAGTGTGAGCATTGCGGGCCTTTTGTGCCGAGTGAAGCGATCAGGGTGATGAGCTACTGACTGCGGGGCGGCGCTAACGTTTCGTTACACCTTAGCGCACCAGTGGATGGCAGCAGGTTTGACACGTGCACTTTTATTGGCCTTGCGGGGCTCTTCGCGGGCAAGCCTCGCTCCTACAGGTTGGCGTCGCTCTTGTAGGAGCGAGGCTTGCC
>NZ_JASCOM010000518.1:0-1406 GCF_029959925.1 Pseudomonas sp. PS02303 | reverse complement strand
CTGCGTGGGAATGCCGCCATGGACGCTCTGCGTCCGCTTCGAAATGTGACGCGGAACGTCACGGGATGCATTCCCACGCAGAGCGCGGGAACGATCTTTCTAAAAATCTGTTGACCAAGGAGAACGATCGTTCTACTGTTCGCCACATGAACGAAATCACAAGCAACGACACACGCGACATCATTCTGGATGTCACCGAAAAGTTGATCTATAAAAGTGGCATCGCCGCCACCGGCATGGATCTTCTGGTAAAGACCGCCGGCGTCTCCAGAAAAAGTATCTACCGCTACTTCGCCAACAAGGAGGAGCTGACCGTCGCCGCCCTGCAACGCCGCGACGCGCGCTGGATGCACTGGTACAGAAGTGAAGTCGACCAGGCTGAAACCCCGGCCGACCGCCTGCTCAACCTGTTTACCGTGCTCAAGGCCTGGTTCGCCTCTGAAGGCTTCCGTGGCTGTGCGTTCATCAATACCAGTGGTGAAACCGGCGACCCGTCAGACCCGGTTCGCCTGGTCGCCAAAGACCACAAACAAAAGCTGCTCGACTACGTGTGCGAGCTCTGCACCGAACATGGCGCTAACGACCCGGAGACGCTGGCCAAACAGCTGCTGATCCTGATCGACGGCGCCATTACCGTAGCGCTTGTGATGGGTGATCACAGTGCCGCCGATAATGCGCAATGCATGGCGCGAAAGTTATTGGACCTGTAACACTTGAACCAAGCCTGACAACTTGCTCGAACTCTAACTTGAAAGGGAGACTATATATGTCTAACGCCGAAGTTCGTCCGCCATTGCCGCCGTTTACCCGTGAATCAGCCATCGAAAAAGTTCGCCTGGCCGAAGACGGCTGGAACTCCCGCGACCCGGAACGCGTGTCGCTGGCCTACACCCTGGACACCAAGTGGCGTAACCGCGCCGAGTTCGCCTACAACCGCGAAGAAGCCAAAGGTTTCCTGACCCGCAAATGGGCCAAGGAACTGGATTATCGCCTGATCAAGGAACTCTGGGCCTTCACCGGCAACCGCATCGCCGTACGTTACGCCTATGAATGGCACGACGACTCGGGTAACTGGTTCCGTTCCTACGGCAACGAAAACTGGGAGTTCGATGAAAACGGTTTGATGGCCAACCGGTTTGCCTGCATCAACGACATGCCGATCAAGGAAAGCGACCGCAAGTTCCATTGGCCACTGGGACGTCGCCCGGATGATCATCCGAGCCTGTCCGACCTCGGTCTGTAACCGCTGATCCCCTGTAGGAACGAGGTTTGCCCGCGGAGGCGATGTAACAGGCCACTTATTTGTTGACTGTGAATCAGCCTTCGCGGGCAAGCCTCGCTCCTACGGGATTGTGGTCATCACAAAACGGGCGGACGACATAAATCCCGTAGGAGCGAGGCTTGCC
>NZ_JASCOM010000517.1:0-1416 GCF_029959925.1 Pseudomonas sp. PS02303 | reverse complement strand
GGCAAGCCTCGCTCCTACAGGGATTTGTGAACGCGCTATCCCATGTAGGAGCGAGGCTTGCCCGCGAAGGCGGCCTCAAAAACGCCGCAAGCCGAAAGCCACATCGTTATTCATTAACGGTATTCAAATTTCAATTCTTGGTGGAGAACCTGGTGTTTGACACGCTGGAGCGCGTGACTGTTAAGCGCTGGGGGATGCAGCGCTGAGTTTTGCAGTGTCTGAGCTGGCCTCATCGCGGGCAAGCCTCGCTCCTACAGGGTTTTGGGTTGAATACAAAATCTGCGTCCACTGAAGATCCCCTGCAGGAGTGAGCCTGCTCGCGATGAGGCCAGTCCAGCCAACACAATAATTGGGGATGTTTGCTAGCATTGCGTCTGAATCAATCCAGCCCAGACACGAGTGCTCAGCATGCAACTCCCGGACATGAACCTTCTGGTCGCCCTAGACGCCTTGCTCGATGAAGGCAGTGTGGTGGGTGCCGCGCGGCGGATGAACCTCAGCCCGGCGGCCATGAGCCGAACACTCACGCGAATCCGCGAGGCCATCGGCGATCCGATCCTGGTGCGCGCCGGCCGTGGTCTGGTGCCGACGCCCAAGGCGTTGGAGCTCCGCGAGCAAGTGCGCGACGTCGTCGAGCAGGCCGCATTGCTATTTCGCTCGGCTGATGCGGTGGACTTGGGTTCGTTGCGTCGTCGCTTCAACATCCGGGCCAATGACTTCTTCGTCGGTGTCTACGGCGGCAAGCTGTTTGACACCCTCGACCGCCAGGCGCCGCATTGCGAGCTGCGCTACGTCCCCGAGGGCGATGGCGATGATGAAGCGCTGCGCGAAGGGCGCATCGACCTGAGCATCAGTAACACCCGGCCGCTGACCCCGGAAGTGAAGGTGCAGAATCTGTTTTCCACTCATTTCGTCGGCCTGGTGCGCGAAGACCATCCGCTATTCGACGAAGAGATCACGGCCGAGCGCTTCGCCGGTTTCTCTCACATCAGCATGTCCCGTCGCGGCATTGCTCGCGGGCCGATCGATACAGCACTCAATGCCCTTGGGCTTGAACGGCGGGTGGCGGTGATTGCGCCGAGTTTCCATGCGGCGATGTTTGCGTTGCCGGATTCCAACCTGATTTTACCGGTGCCCAAGGAGGCACTGTTGAGTGTGCGGCGCCTGGGCTTGAAGCTGCGCTCGTTTACCCTGCCGGTTCCCTTGCCCACGCTGATGCTGACCCAGGCCTGGCACCCGCGTTTCGACAAGGATCCGGCCCACCGCTGGTTGCGTGAAACACTCAAGGCGTGCTGTGACGAGACCTGGCTGGCCGCACAACCCACCTGAAATTGAACACTGTCCCCTGTGGGAGCGAGCCTGCTCGCGATAGGGTCATCACATTCAATATAGATGTTGACTGAACCACCGCTATCG
>NZ_JASCOM010000516.1:0-1424 GCF_029959925.1 Pseudomonas sp. PS02303 | reverse complement strand
CTCCCACAGTAGATCTCAACAGGACACAGATTTTGTGTACGACGCAGATCAATGGTGGGAGCGAGCCTGCTCGCGAAGGGGCCATAACAGGTTGAACAGCCCTGGAATCAAGCCACCCGCAACGAAATAAACGCATAGTTCACCGGCGCTTCCGTCGCCACCATCGCCCCGGCCGCCTGCACTTGCACGGCGATGTCTTCCCCTGACACATGAAACTGCCAATCACTGCCTGAGCCCGCCAGCGGCTGCGCGGCAACCTGGTCGATGACGGTGGCAAACGCCTTCATATCCGGCAGATAAGCCGTAAATCCATCCCCCTTCAACGCTGTCGTCCGAATCCCCAGCAGCCCGCAAATCGCATCCTTGGTCTGAATGTCATCGCGATCCGCCTGACGCGAACGCTGGATCAATCCCGCGAGCTCCTGATCCACCAACTTACCCCCGATGATCAAGTCCGGTCCCTGTTCCCACGATTCGGGCGGGCATTCTTTCACTGCGGTGTTCAGCGCAATGTGCGGATTGATTTCCATCGGGTAGATGCGGCACACCAGCGGGCGGCGTTCGTAGATTCGGCAGAGGTTGTCTTCGTCAAGATTCCGGCAGGGACCGACGTTGTAGGCGGCAAAAGTGATCGCCACGTAAGCCTCGGACGTGCCGCTTCGCACCACTACTGAGCGACGCTCGGCGTGTTCGCGTTGCTGCACGGGAAGGCCCAGGCCGTTGCCGAGGAAACCTTCCACCAGCACGATCACCTGACCGCCGTCGGCCGCCCACATGCGGGCTTCGGCCAGGGTCAGGGGCACGTGGTGGTCGTTGCAGCATTTGCCGCAACCTACGCAGGAAAATGTCGTATTCATTGAGCGGCCGGTCGCTTCCGAGGGCATGGAACGGCGCCATAAAGACACCGCGAAGGCTCGGGTCGAAGCAAGTTATGCGCCAGTCACTGGGTTTTGGCGGTGGGGCGGATGGAGTCCCATTCGGTCACGTAGGCGGTTTTGCTCTTTTTGTTGTAGAGGCACAGTTCGGTGCCTTGCTGGCCTTTCATGTGTTTTTGCGGGTATTGGCCTTGCATCAGGAGCGCGGTGTAGTCGACCCGGTCGTCGAACTGCGCGGCGGTGCCGACGGGTTTGGCGTTTTTCAGGCCGCTGGCTTTGGTGCAGCTGGCGAGCACGGCTTTGTCGTAGGCGGCCCAGGCGTCGGGACTGGAGGCGTGGGCTTGGGGGGCGAGGGCGGTAAGGCAGAGCAAGGTCAGGGTGGCGGTTTTCATGGGGCAGGCATCCTTGGGCATTGAGTTGGCCGAGGGGTGGAGTATGCCTGATGGTATTGGGTTGAATGTGTCGGCCCCATCGCGGGCAGGCTCGCTCCCACAGTAGATCTTCACCAGACACCGATGTTGTGTACGACAAAAAAACATTGTGGGAGCG
>NZ_JASCOM010000515.1:0-1430 GCF_029959925.1 Pseudomonas sp. PS02303 | reverse complement strand
AGGCTTGCCCGCGAAGACGACCGCACATTCAACATCAATCTTTCTGACACGCCGCCTTCGCGGGCAAGCCTCGCTCCTGCAAGGGCCATTCATCCAATAATCAAACGTGCGGAAATTTGACCCACAGGTTTACAATCGACGCTCCTGATCAGGAGTAAACCTGTGCTGACTCATCTCGATTCCCAAGGTCGCGCCAATATGGTCGACGTCACCGAAAAAGCCGTGACGTTCCGTGAGGCAACCGCTCAAGCGCTGGTGCGCATGCTCCCCGAAACCCTGCAGATGATCGTCAGCGGCGGTCACCCCAAGGGTGATGTGTTCGCCGTGGCGCGCATCGCCGGCATTCAGGCTGCGAAGAAGACCAGCGATCTGATTCCCCTGTGCCATCCGCTGATGCTCACCGGCGTCAAGGTCGAGCTGAGTGCCGAAGGCGATGACACCGTGCGCATCGTCGCGCGCTGCAAGTTGTCCGGACAGACCGGCGTCGAGATGGAAGCCCTGACCGCCGCCAGTGTCGCCGCGCTGACGATCTACGACATGTGCAAGGCCGTGGACCGTGGCATGACCATCGAAAGCGTGCGGCTGCTGGAAAAACTCGGTGGCAAGAGCGGCCATTTCCAGGCAGATCAACCATGAACGTCACCGTGAAATTTTTTGCCCGCTACCGCGAAGCGCTTGGCGTGGACTCAATCAAGGTTGAAGGCGATTTCGCCACGGTCGACGACGTCCGTGCATTGCTGGCTCAGCGTGATGGTGCCGAGGTGCTGAGCGAGCAGAACTTGATGTGCGCCCGCAACGAGGACCTCTGCCAGCTCGACGAACCGGTGACTGACGGTGACGAAGTGGCGTTCTTTCCGACCGTGACCGGGGGCTGACATGGCGATTCGCGTGCAGTCCACGGCCTTCGATCCGGGTGCTGAAGTCAATGCCATGCACGCCGCCAATGTCGGCGTCGGGGCGGTGGTGAGTTTTGTCGGCTATGTGCGCGACTTCAATGACGGGCTCGATGTGGCCGGGATGTTTCTCGAGCACTATCCGGGCATGACCGAAAAAGCCCTCGGCAAAATCGCCCTGGAGGCTGAACAGCGCTGGCCGCTGCTCAAGCTTGAAGTGCTGCACCGGATCGGCGCCCTTGAACCGGGCGAACCGATCGTCTTCGTCGGCGCCGCCAGCGCCCATCGCCAGGCGGCGTTCGACGCCTGCGCCTTTGTCATGGACTACCTGAAAACCCGTGCGCCGTTCTGGAAGAAGGAAAACACCCGAGACGGACCGCGTTGGGTGGAAGGGCGTGACAGCGATCATGCGGCGGCGGATCGCTGGAAGCAGTGATTCCTGCGGTGTCTGCCAGTATGCCTTCGCGGGCAAGCCTCGCTCCTACAGGTTTTGTGTCGTGCGCACATTTTGTGAACAACACAAAACCTGTAGGAGCG
>NZ_JASCOM010000514.1:0-1443 GCF_029959925.1 Pseudomonas sp. PS02303 | reverse complement strand
GTGTATCAGGCAACACAAATGTCGACTGACACTCCGTCATCGCGAGCAGGCTCACTCCCACATTTTGATCGGCGTTACGGCAACAAAATCACCTTGTCCCCAGCACCTTGGTTCACTTCTTCATACCGCTCCAGCCCTTCGGCCAGCGGCGATTCAAACAACCCTTCCGGCAACGGCAACAACCCCTGATCAAAGAACTTGCCGAACTGATCGAGCATCGCCGCACACGCCTGCACGCCATACAACAACGAATTGATCCCCACCACCGAACCGCCCTTGCGATACAACGCCAGCGCCGGCAGTTGCACCATGCCGTCGACCGGCGCCGCGATGATCGCGATGCGGCCGAACGCCGCGAGCGCCGGGACCGAGGCCGGTAGCCAGAAGCCGGTGGTGTCGAAAATCACGTCGGCGCCGCCGGTATACACGGCCTGCACCTGCGCGCCCAGCTCCTCCGGTTTATCCAGTTGCAGCGTCTGATACCCCTGCGCCTGGAGATCCTTGACCTGCTCGGGTCGCCGCGCCGCCGCCAGGACTTGAGCACCCCGCACCTTGGCCAACGCCAGCGCGGCACTGCCGACCGCTCCGCCGCCGATCACCAACAGCCGCGTTGCAGCAGTCACCAGACTGCGTTCCAGCGCATCCCACGCCGTGGTGTAGGGCACGCCGAGGCTGGCGGCCTGGGCGAAGCTCAGATGGGTGGGTTTGAGCGCCACTCCATTGGCCGGCAGTTTGACGAATTGCGCATGGGAGCCATCGGCAAAAAAACCCAGTTCACGACCGGTGCCCCAGACTTCCTGACCGATCAGTGTCTGCGGCCCTTCAACCACCACACCGGCGAAATCCCGACCGGGAATCCGTGGCAAGGTGGTGTAGGGAAACCGTCCCAACACGTTCTTCACATCGCTGGGGTTGAGGCCGGCCGCCTTGATCTGCACCAGCACTTCATCGGCGCCGGGAACGGGGGTCGGGACATCGACATAACGCAAGGCCGAGAGGTCGCCGGTCTGGTCGAATTGCAGTGCTTTCATGGGAGTGTCCATCGCATAAAGAAAGGGGTTTCAGGAGACCCAGCCCGCCACCAGTTGCCGGCCCATGGGCCACAACTTTTCGCCGGCGAGCATGCCCAGCAGGCCCACCAGGGCAATGGCCGGTGGGGCGGGCGAACGAAAATCCAGTGCGCCGTAGAGCAGGCCGACGCCCAGACCAATGACCAGCGAGATGAGGTAGCTCATGGCAGACTCCGTGGGCAAACAAGGTATGCCTGAAGTCTAAAGAGCGGTGGCGGCGGGCATCGGCCAAGTGCTTCTGAATATCGGCCAAAGCGCGGCGGGTGCACTGCCAATTGTGTAGCGGCGGAGCCCTGTAGGCGTGAGCCTGTTCGCGATAGCGGAGTGTCAGTCGACATCTGTGCTACCTGATACACCGCTATCGCGAGCAGGC
>NZ_JASCOM010000513.1:0-1472 GCF_029959925.1 Pseudomonas sp. PS02303 | reverse complement strand
CGAAAGCGGTGTTTCAGTCGGTATTGATGTCGACTGACACGCCCTCTTCGCGAGCAGGCTCGCTCCCACATTTGTTATGGGGGTTACTTGAAACCGAGCTGACGCCAGCCTTCGTAGACGGCGACCGCCACGGTGTTCGACAGGTTCAGGCTGCGGCAGCCTTCGCGCATCGGCAAGCGCAGGCGTTGTTCGCCGGGCAGGGCATCGAGCACTTCCGCCGGCAAGCCACGGCTTTCGGGGCCGAACAGGAACGCGTCGCCCTCGGCGAAGCTGGCATCGTGGAACGGGCGCGAGCCCTTGGTGGTGAACGCGAACAGCCGTGGATGACCAAGACTTTCCAGGCAACTGGCGAGGTCCGCGTGGCGTTGCAGGGTGGCATACTCGTGGTAGTCGAGGCCGGCCCGGCGCAGGCGTTTGTCGTCCATCTCGAAGCCCAGCGGTTCGATCAAATGCAGGTGGCAGCCACTGTTGGCGCACAGCCTGATAACGTTGCCGGTATTCGGCGGAATTTCTGGTTGAAAGAGGATGACGTGAAACATGCACGGCTCCGAAGGTAAAGATGAGCGGCATTCTACGCCGCCCATCGATCCACGTTCGAAACTATTACCGCGGGTGATGGGTTCGCTGGCGATTGTCGGACTGATGGTGGGGCTGATGATCGGTCGCCTGACCACGCCTGACCCCAGCGAATTGCAACAGATCGAGGTGACGGACGATGGGCTGGTGGTGTGGTTCAACAACGAACCCAAATCCCATGGCGAATTCGTGGACGGCAGCCTCGCGCTGCTGTTCGAGGCGCAAGGCAAGGCGCAGAAAGGTCAGCTCAAGCTCAACGATAAGGTCGTGAACTGGCGGACGCGCTTGAGTGATGGGGGGTTGTTGCTGACGGTAGTAGCGGCCCGGCCACTGCTGGGCGAGTGGACCGGTAGCGAGGTCGATGACCGCTGGCGGCTGGAGATCCATCTCCGGGAGCAATAAAAGAGGGAATCCCCGGCCTGCCTGTACCAAGGTTCCCAAAACGGCAGGGCTCGCGCATGGCGTCGAGCCCGGTGTAAAGAAGGAACCCCTGACCTGCCTGTATCAAGGGCCCCAAAACTGGGGGGCTCGTCGCGAGTGCGGTATGAGCCCGATGTAAAGAGGGGAATCCCCGGCCTGCCTGTACCAAGGTCCCCGAAACCGGGTAGTGAACTGAATCACTGAATGGACTATTGCAGGGGGCGTGCCAGGTTTTAACAAGTTGAAACAGAAAGCTGCGCTGGAATGCCGAAAGCCCCGTATTGCGGGGCTTTCGTGTTTTTTCGATAGGGGTTCAATTGCGAAAACCGGCCGGGTTCTGGATTTGTTTTTGTGCGCGATTGCGGTTCACGGTGCATTCAGTCGGTGCACGTTGGCCCCAAAAGCTTCGCGGGCAAGCCTCGCTCCTACAGGGTTTGCGCCATTTCAAGATTAGCGCGTGACCTGTAGGAGCGAGG
>NZ_JASCOM010000512.1:0-1516 GCF_029959925.1 Pseudomonas sp. PS02303 | reverse complement strand
GAGCAGGCTCGCTCCCACATGGAATTCGGTGTACACAGAATCTGTGTGCGCTGGAGATCCACTGTGGGAGCGAGCCTGCTCGCGATAGCGGTGTCAGCAGCGACGCAATGATTCAGCCGGACACATTGACCGCAGTCGCACCGCGGCGTTGCAGATAGATGTAGAACAGCGCGGCCAGCACCGTCAGGCCACTGACCAGCGCACCGGTCCACGGCAGATCCGCCAGGTCCGCACCGCTGGCAACCACCAGCCCGCCGATCCACGCACCTGCTGCGTTGCCAAGATTGAAGGCGCTCTGGTTCAGCGTCGAGCCAAGGTTCGGCGCTTCGTGCGCCTGATCGATGATCAGCAGTTGCAGAATCGGGCACAGGGCAAACGCGAAAATCCCCCACAGCACCAGTGTGATCGCCGCCGGAATCACCGAGTGACTGGTCTGGCTAAAGGCAGCCAATACGACCGCCACGGCCAGCGCCATGCCCACCAATGAAGGCAGCAATCGGCTGTCCGCCAGGCGACCACCCAGCATGCTGCCCGCCGTCAGGCCGACGCCAAACAACAACAGCATGATTGTCACGCCATGGGGGCTGACCCCGGTGATGTCCTGCAGAATCGGCGCGATGTAGGTGAACACGCTGAACAGACTGGTCGACGCCAGCACGCTCATGCCCAATGCCAACAACACATTGACCTTGCCCAGCACTTTGAACTCGCTGGCGAGGTTGGCCTTGTCCATCGCGATGTCCTTCGGCAGCCAGAGCCACTGCGCGAGGGCTGCAATCACCCCGATCACCGAGACCGCCCAGAACGTCGAACGCCAACCGGCGTATTGCCCGAGCGCGGTGCCCAACGGCACGCCGAGCACGTTGGCCAGCGTCAGGCCGGTGAACATCATGGCAATGGCCTGCGCCCTTTTGTTCGGTGCAACCAGGCCCGCCGCGACTACCGAGCCAATGCCGAAGAACGCACCGTGGCACAGCGCGGTGACCACTCGCGCGGCCATCAACGTGGCATAGTTCGGTGCCAATGCGCACAGCACGTTGCCGAGGATGAACATCAGCGTCATGCCCAGCAGCGTGGCTTTGCGCGGCATGTTGGCGGTGCCGATCGCAAGAATCGGCGCGCCGAACACCACGCCCAGGGCGTAGCCGGTGATCAGCAGGCCGGCGTGGGGAATGCTCACGGCGAGGTCGCGGGCGACGTCGGGCAGCAAGCCCATGATGACGAATTCAGTGGTGCCGATGCCGAACGCGGCAACAGCGAGGGCGAGCAAGGCGAGTGGCATGCGCAAGGTCTCTGTCGGTAGTCTTGACGCTTTGATCAGGCATACGCATGCCGATGACCGTTCTCGAAGAGAGCGGGCAGGGGCAGAAATTATTGGAATTAGTCTGTGCGCAACTGAGTGCGGCGTGGTCGCTTGCAGTATAAACAGCTGCTGACATATGGCGAATCAATTATCCACGCGTGTCCTGTAGGAGCCAGGCTTGCCGGCGAAGGCGTCCTTGAGATTGCCTTCGCC
>NZ_JASCOM010000511.1:0-1525 GCF_029959925.1 Pseudomonas sp. PS02303 | reverse complement strand
CGCGAAAGCGGTCTATCAATCGACATTGAAGTTGAAGCTGAAGACGCTTTCGCGAGCAGGCTCGCTCCCACATTAAAAGCACCTGCGGCAAATGGAGCCGGGATTAACCAGCGCCCAGCAGGTACAATGCCCACCCCTTTTTTGTTACGGCCCTGTCATGACTGACCCGATTCGTCTCTCCAAACGCCTCATCGAACTCGTCGGCTGTTCCCGTCGGGAGGCTGAGCTGTTCATCGAGGGCGGCTGGGTCACCGTGGACGGTGAAGTCATCGACGAGCCGCAATTCAAGGTCGACACCCAGAAAGTCGAGCTCGACCCCGAGGCCAAGGCCACTGCGCCGGAACCGGTGACCATCCTGCTGAACGTGCCCGTGGGCATGGACGCGGAAACCGCAATGGCGACCATCAGCGCCGAGACCCTGAGCGAAGAACACCGCTTCAGCAAACGTCCGCTCAAGGGCCACTTCCTGCGCCTGACCCCCAGCACCGACTTGCAGGCCAACGCCAGCGGTCTGCTGGTGTTCACCCAGGACTGGAAGATCCTGCGCAAGCTCACCGCCGACTCCGCCAAGATCGAACAAGAATATGTCGTCGAGGTAGAAGGCGACATGGTGGCTCACGGCCTCAACCGCCTGAACCACGGCCTGACCTACAAAGGTAAGGAACTGCCGCCGGTCAAAGCCAGCTGGCAGAACGAAAACCGCCTGCGTTTTGCGATGAAGAACCCGCAACCGGGCGTGATCGCCCTGTTTTGCCAGGCCGTTGGCCTGAAGGTCGTCGCCATCCGCCGCATCCGCATTGGCGGCGTGTCCATCGGCAAAGTGCCGTTGGGGCAATGGCGCTACCTGTCCGGCAAAGAGAAGTTCTGAGACTTTTCACGCCGCCACACATTCCGGCGCCGCTGCTTACGCGGCGCCCACTGCTGAATATCAGGATTGCACACCATGATTCATAACGACGTACTGCGCAGCGTGCGCTACATGCTCGACATCAGCGACAAGAAAGTCATCGAGATCATCAAGATCGGCGGCATGGACGTGTCCCTGGAAGACCTGCTGACCTACCTCGACAAGAAAGAGGAAGACGAGGAAGGCTTCGTGCGCTGCCCGGACGAAGTCATGGCGCACTTCCTCGACGGCCTGGTGATCTTCAAGCGCGGCAAGGACGAAAGCCGTCCGCCGCAGCCGATCGAAGTGCCGGTGACCAACAACATTATCCTGAAGAAACTGCGCGTGGCCTTCGAACTGAAAGAAGACGACATGCACGCGATCCTCAAGGCGTCCGAGTTCCCGGTATCCAAGCCTGAGCTGAGCGCACTGTTCCGCAAGTTCGGCCACACCAACTATCGCCCGTGCGGCGACCAGTTGCTGCGCAACTTCCTCAAGGGCCTGACCCTGCGCGTTCGCCCGCAGTAAGCCCGCCGCGCGCCCTGTAGGAGCCGGTTTGCTGGCGATGGCGATCTTCAAAACGCCATCGCCAGCAAACAGGCTCCTGCAAGAGCGGTCGCAGGCCAATCTGTATAGATG
>NZ_JASCOM010000510.1:0-1577 GCF_029959925.1 Pseudomonas sp. PS02303 | reverse complement strand
GGCTCGCTCCCACAGATTCGGTGCAAATCCTGTGGGAGCGAGCCTGCTCGCGATAGGGCCATCAGCCACACCGAAGCTTACATCCCATGCTGCTTCATCAACCGCTCATAACTGCCATCAGCCTTCATCTCCGCAATCTCGCGATCGAAACCGGCGACGATCTGTTCATGCTGCGGATTTTTCAGGCTGACCAATATGTGCAAGCTGTTCTCGCTCAATGCCTTGGGCAGGAACTCCACGGCATTACGCACCTTGGATGATTCCCGAGCCAGGTAATAACGGGCGACGTATTCGTCTTCCAGCGTCAACTTGACCCGGTCTGCCGCGACCACGCACGGCCATGGCGAAGTTATGCACGGGGACTTTCTGCAACGACACGTCCTCATCGAATTCCGGTGAATAGGCATAACCGCGCACCACTGCAATCGGGTAAGTGTGCAATTGCTGCAAGTTGTTGTATTCGATGGGCGCGTCTTTACGCTTGAGAAAACGCACGCGGTTGAGCAGGTATTCGCCGGAAAACTGGCCCAGCTTGGTGCGCTCGTCGGTGTACCAGGCGTTGACCAGCACGTCGTAACGGCCTTCACCGACGCCGAGCAACGCTCGCGCCCAGGGCACCTGCTCGAAATCACTGGCGTAACCGGCCCGTGCCAGCGCAGTGCTGACAATGTCAGTGGCCAAGCCACCGTTGACCAGCGTGGCGTCGGTAAACGGTGGCCAGGCGTCGGCGACCAGACGCAGCTTCTCCGCTGCCGCGCTCTGTGTCAGCAACAGCAGCACGATCAAAGCAAACGCTCGATGCAATCGCGGCATGCTAGAAAATCCTTAGCGGGCGGGCTGCCCGACGCATTTTTCTGCCAAAACTCCAAGACACATGTATCAGCACCCAAGTACTCAACATTAGCTCATTGAAGCCACTGCACTGCGCTCAATCGCAGATTACACAAAGAAGACAGTGCCGCGAGAAATGAATGATGGCATTTTGGCCTTCGTCACAGATTGCTCCGTCATAAAGACATATATCGCCGGGACGCTTAGTATCCGAAGGACGTTGCTCAAGGAAAGTGAAGATGACAATCGATTGGGTCTGCAAACACCACAGCGATCTGGGGAAAGAGCAGCTGTACGCCATTCTCCAGTTGCGCGCAGAAGTGTTCGTCGTCGAACAGAAATGCGCTTATCAGGATGTCGATGGCCAGGATCTGGAAGGGGACACCTGCCATTTGATGGCGTGGGACGGGGATCGGCTGGTGGCCTATCTGCGCTTGCTCGACCCGGAAACGCAGGGCGGCGACGTAGTGATCGGGCGGGTGATTATTGCGCCTGGCGCCCGTGGCACCGGGCTGGGGCACGAGTTGATGGCCCAGGCGTTGAAGCAGGCCGCGAAACGCTGGCCCGAGGTGCCGATCTATCTTTCGGCCCAAGCGCATTTGCAGGGGTATTACGGGCGGTACGGGTTTGTGGTGTCGGGTGAGGAGTTTCTGGAGGATGACATTCCGCATATCGGGATGCGTCGCCCCTGAGGGGCTCTTCGCGGGCAAGCCTCGCTCCTGCAGGGATGTCACCGCACCTGCAGG
>NZ_JASCOM010000050.1:0-34631 GCF_029959925.1 Pseudomonas sp. PS02303 | reverse complement strand
CGAAAGCGGTAGTCCAGTCAACTTATGTGCTGAATGTTGTACCGCTTTCGCGAGCAAGCTTCGCGCCTACAGGTACCGGGTCAGGCTTCGGTCTTGTTCGCAGCAGCCGCTTCAACGGCAGCCTTGATCGTGGCCTGCAGCGAACCATCAGCCGACATTTCAGTCATGATGTCGCTACCGCCGACCAGCTCACCACCGACCCACAGTTGCGGGAAGGTTGGCCAGTTGGCGTATTTTGGCAGGTTGGCGCGGATTTCCGGGTTCTGCAGGATGTCCACGTAAGCAAACTTTTCACCACATGCCATCACGGCCTGCGCGGCTTTCGCGGAGAAGCCACACTGCGGGGCATTCGGCGAACCTTTCATGTAAAGCAGAATGGTGTTGTTAGCAATCTGCTCTTTAATCGTTTCGATGATATCCATGGAGCACCTCGGCTGAACTTTCCGACTCAGAGGTCGGCACGGTGGCGCATTGTAACGGAAACCCGAGCGCCATGCTCGGTCTCCCCGACAGACACAATCAGGCCGCCGCCACCGTCACCGGAACACCGTTCAACGCAGCATTCCCCGACAACTCGTCGAGCTGACATTCATCGGTCAGGTCGTTGGCGCTGGAGCCCGGTTGACTACTGGCGATCGTCATCTGCACGCCGGGCCGTGCATGCCCCCAACCGTGAGGAAGGCTGACCACGCCTTTCATCATGTCCAGGCTGGCGAGCACTTCCACTTCGATCACACCGACCCGCGAACTGACCCGCACGCGCTGCCCGTCACCGAGTCCACGACTCGCCAGGTCATCCGGGTGCATCAACAATTGATGGCGCGGCTTGCCCTTCACCAGACGGTGATAGTTGTGCATCCACGAGTTGTTGCTGCGCACATGGCGACGACCAATCATCAGCAATTCGTCGGCAGCCGGTGCTTGCAGCGCGGCGAAACGGGCAAGGTCAGCGAGAATCGCAGCCGGCGCGGCCTGGACTCGCTGGTTGGCGGTTTTCAGGCGTGGCGCCAGGTTCGATTTGAGCGCGCCCAGATCGACGCCGTGCGGGTGATCGAACAGCGTCGCCAACGAAAGCTTGTGCGCCGAGGCATCGCCATAAAGCCCCATCCGCAGCCCACGATCGATCATCTGCGCCGGTGCAATGGTCGGTTTCAGCTCCTTACCGGTCTTCGCAGCAAAAGCCTGGGCCAGGCCGACAAAGATCTCCCAGTCATGCAATGCACCTTCGGGCTTGCCCAGGATCGCCCGGTTGAAACGGGTGACGTTGCGCACCGCGAACATGTTGAACGTGGTGTCGTAGTGATCGTTTTCCAGTGCGGAAGTCGACGGCAGGATCAGGTCGGCATAGCGCGTGGTTTCATTGATGTACAGGTCGATGCTGACCATGAACTCCAGACCGTCCAGCGCCTGTTCCAGTTGCCGGCCATTGGGTGTGGACAGCACCGGATTGCCGGCCACGGTGATCAGCGCACGAACCTGCCCTTCCCCGCCCGTCAGCATCTCTTCCGCCAGGGCCGACACCGGCAACTCACCGCCGTACTCGGGACGCCCGGACACCCGGCTCTGCCACAGATTGAAATGCCCACCCGACGTCGAAGCCACCAGATCCACCGCAGGTTCAGTGCACAAGGCACCGCCGACGCGGTCGAGGTTGCCGGTGACCAGGTTGATCAGTTGCACCAGCCAATGACACAGCGTGCCGAAGGCTTGGGTCGAGACGCCCATCCGGCCATAGCAGACCGCTGTCGGCGCCGCCGCGAAATCCCGGGCCAACTGACGAATCTGTTCTGCCGGCACCGCGCACAAGGGGCTCATCGTGTCGGCAGTGAATGTGCTGATCGCCTGACGGACTTCATCCAGACCGTCGACCGGCAAATGGCTGTCGCGAGTCAGACCTTCTGCGAACAAAGTATTGAGCAACCCGAACAACAGCGCCGCATCGCCACCGGGGCGCACGAACAGATGCTGATCGGCTATCGCTGCCGTTTCGCTGCGGCGCGGATCGACCACCACCACTTTGCCGCCCCTGGCCTGAATCGCCTTCAGGCGCTTCTCCACATCGGGCACGGTCATGATGCTGCCGTTGGAGGCCAGGGGATTGCCCCCGAGGATCAACATGAAATCGGTGTGGTCGATGTCCGGAATCGGCAGCAGCAAGCCGTGGCCGTACATCAAATGGCTGGTCAAGTGATGAGGCAACTGATCGACCGAGGTCGCGGAAAACCGGTTGCGGGTTTTCAGCAGGCCCAGGAAATAATTGCTGTGGGTCATCAAGCCATAGTTGTGCACGCTGGGGTTGCCTTGATAAACCGCCACCGCATTCTGCCCGTGATACTCCTGAATCGCCGCCAGGCGTTCAGCGACCAGGCTGAAGGCGTCTTCCCACTCGATAGGTTGCCATTCGCTGCCCACTCGCAACATCGGCTGACGCAGGCGATCCGGATCGTTCTGGATGTCTTGCAGGGCAACCGCCTTGGGGCAGATGTGCCCACGACTGAACGTATCCAGCGGGTCACCCTTGATTGAGGTGATCTGCACGCCATTGCCTTCGACCTCGGAGGTCTCGATGGTCAGGCCGCAGATGGCTTCACACAGGTGGCAGGCACGGTGATGGAGAGTCTTGGTCATGGCCAGTCTCTGGTTTGTTCTGGGCGGGCAATATCAGCCGCGGGAACAAAACTATGGCGCCTGACCCGCGAGTGCGCCAGCGACGTTCGTCTTGTGAATCGACGACCATCAGGCTAGCCGATGGCCGTGTACGATCAGTTCGGCGGCAACCTGGGCGGCGGCGCCTGCAACTGGATCTCCTGAATGGTTTCGATCTGTTCCTGGGCGATATGTACGCCGGTGAGCTCGCCGATCAGTCGCCAGTGTTCGTCGAGCCCGGTGCTAATGGTTGCCATGCGATCGATCATGCGTCGACCGGCCGCTTTGGTCACTTCGTCTTCACTGCGCATCAATTCGAAGGACATCGACGTCATGGAAGCGGTGAGGTGGGTCAAGGAGCGGGCCGTGAGGCCGAGTAAATCCATTAAAAGCTGTTCTTTCGATTCCATTCCGAAGGCTTCCTGCGTCACTCGTGAGTTAGTTATAACCCAGCACTTTGTATTAGCAAACGTTTCATCCAGAACACGGTGACAACCGGCGCCTTGAACAACAGACAAGACACGAAACGACCTCGTCAAAACCTGCGTTCGACCACACAGACAGGCTCACTGAGGCTGAGAAATCTTCGACGCCTTCTTTTTGAGCGGTGAGGCCAACGCCGTCCAGATTCCGCCGACCGCCAGCCAAAGCATCACGCCGGACCCGATCAGGATGATAGCTTTCTGGTTTGCCAGGATGCCCAACTGATGAGGCTCGGCTTGATAGACCTGCAACGCGATATCAATGACGCTCACCACTGTGAACCACGCGACCACCAGGGCAGCTCCATGCTTCAGGTCCGGCGTCGATCGCGCGAGTAGCGAAGCTCCCAGGTAGATTCCAATTGCGACCAATCCTCCCACTACCAAAAACTGGGTCGAATCAATCTGCAATCGCGTCATCCCTGAAATTCTTCACGCCGATAAAAGCGCCGACGATGGCGCCCACCACTGCGCTCGGAACGCCTGGATAAATCGTGCTTGCGATAATCGCGAAGCCCATGACCGTAGAAATGACAGCCATATCGAAGGCCGGCGAAACACGACGAAGGCGCGTCAGACCAGTGTGTCCGGGTTTATTGATCGCCATACAGCGCTCCCTCCCTGGGAGTGTTTGACTTTACGCAGTCGAGAATCCGCAATGAGGCGGATAATACCTGAGCGCAATCCGAAACCCGGCACCTGAAAACGTAACAGCAAACAACTCCGCGAGCTTGTAAGGGGCCCGGAGGGCGCTGTTCAGCGGGTCTTCCATTCTTCGCCGGATATCGAGCCAGATCACGGCAGTTATTGCAATCGAGCTTCGGCACCGTGTACAAATGCTGCTCACAAACTCGCAACGCGGATCGCGTTGTATCGCTTGAAACATGTTGGAAACCGTAAAAAAAGCCTCCTATTGGAAAAACGCGACATTTAATGTCAATATCGCGCCTCCCCCTATTTCGTCGCCCCGTGCGGCTTACGCCGCAGGTCTCGCCCGTTTTTCAGTTAAACAAGGCTTTGAGTATCTGCGGTCTGTTGCAAAAAGGTAGTCAATGATGAGCGCAAGGCACTTTCTCTCCCTGATGGATTGCACGCCCGAAGAGCTGGTCAGCGTGATCCGTCGAGGCGTTGAGCTCAAAGACCTGCGTAACCGCGGCGTACTGTTCGAGCCTCTGAAAAACCGCGTACTCGGGATGATTTTCGAGAAGTCCTCGACCCGTACCCGTATTTCGTTCGAAGCCGGCATGATCCAGCTCGGCGGCCAGGCCATCTTCCTGTCGCCGCGCGACACGCAACTGGGCCGTGGCGAGCCGATCGGCGACTGCGCCATCGTGATGTCGAGCATGCTCGACGCCGTGATGATCCGCACCTTTGCCCACAGCACCCTGACCGAATTCGCCGCCAATTCCCGCGTTCCCGTGATCAACGGCCTGTCCGATGACCTGCATCCGTGCCAGTTGCTGGCCGACATGCAGACGTTCCTCGAACATCGCGGCTCGATTCAGGGTAAGACCGTGGCCTGGATCGGCGACGGCAACAACATGTGCAACAGCTATATAGAAGCGGCGATCCAGTTCGACTTCCAGTTGCGCATCGCCTGCCCTGAAGGGTTTGAACCCAACCCGCAGTTCGTGGCCATGGCCGGCGATCGCGTGACCATTGTCCGCGATCCGAAGGATGCCGTGCGCGGCGCCCATCTGGTGAGCACCGATGTCTGGACCTCCATGGGCCAGGAAGAAGAAACCGCCAAGCGCCTGAAGCTGTTCGCGCCGTTCCAGGTGACTCGCGCCCTGCTCGACCTGGCGGCCGAGGATGTGCTGTTCATGCACTGCCTGCCGGCCCACCGTGGCGAGGAAATCAGCCTCGACGTGCTCGATGACAAGCGCTCGGTCGCCTGGGACCAGGCGGAAAACCGCCTTCACGCACAAAAGGCCCTGCTCGAGTTCCTCGTCGAGCCGGCGTATCACCACGCATGAGTCCTCCATTACTGCTTAACCTGCGCAACCTCGCCTGCGGCTATCAAGACCAGCGCGTCGTGCAGAACCTCAACTTGCATTTGAATGCCGGTGACATCGGTTGCCTGTTGGGCTCCTCGGGCTGCGGCAAGACCACCACGCTACGGGCGATTGCCGGTTTCGAACCGGTGCAGGAAGGTGAAATCACCCTCGCAGGCGAGACCATCTCCCGCGCCGGCTTCACCCTTGCCCCGGAGAAACGCCGGATCGGCATGGTGTTCCAGGACTACGCGCTGTTTCCGCATTTGAGCGTGGCCGAGAACATCGCCTTCGGGATCCGCAAGCACCCGCAAAAGGATCGTGTCACCGAAGAGTTGCTGGAGCTGGTCAACCTGAAAAACCTCGGCAAGCGCTTTCCGCACGAGTTGTCCGGTGGTCAGCAGCAGCGTGTCGCGCTGGCCCGCGCACTGGCACCGGAACCGCAATTGCTGTTGCTCGACGAACCATTCTCCAACCTCGATGGCGAACTGCGACGCAAGCTCAGCCATGAGGTGCGCGACATTCTCAAGGCCCGTGGCACCAGCGCGATTCTGGTGACCCACGACCAGGAAGAAGCCTTCGCGGTGAGCGATCATGTCGGGGTGTTCAAGGAAGGTCGGCTGGAACAATGGGACACGCCCTACAACCTGTACCACGAGCCACTGACGCCGTTTGTGGCCAGCTTCATTGGCCAGGGTTATTTCATTCGCGGCCAGCTGAGCAGCCCCGAGTCGGTGCAGACCGAATTGGGTGAGTTGCGCGGCAATCGTGCCTACACCTGGCCCGTGGGCGGTGCGGTGGATGTGTTGCTGCGTCCGGACGATATCGTTTATGCACCCGACAGCGGTTTAAAGGCGCGGATTGTCGGCAAGTCGTTCCAGGGGGCCTCGACGTTGTACCGTTTGCAGCTGCCGACCGGGGCGCAACTGGAGTCGATTTTCCCGAGCCATGCCGATCATCAAGTCGGTGCCGAAGTGGGTATTCGAGTCGCGGCTGAACACCTGGTGCTGTTCCAGGCATCGGGCAGCACGGCTGCGCAGATTCCAGTGGTAGAGTCCGGTGTCCGGCGCTACAGCACCGCCAGCTAATACACGCGGACAAAAAATGTGGGAGCGTGGCTGCTCACTCCCACATCAAATTTGGGTTAACCGAGAATGAGTGTTCCGCTCGCAACCAGCGTCGCATTCCCGCCAATCTTCACCCGGTCCCCTTCCAGTCGGCAGAACAACGCCCCGCCTCGCTTCGAGCACTGATAAGCGCTGAGACTCGTCTTGCCCAACCGCTTCGACCAATACGGAATCAAGCTGCAATGGGTCGAACCGGTCACCGGGTCCTCATTGATGCCGATTGCCGGGGCAAAGTACCGGGACACGAAATCATGCTGACTCCCCTTGGCGGTGACGATTGCACCCGGCCACGGCAGCTTGGCCAGGGCGATCATGTCTGGCTGGCAGTTGAGCACGGCCTGCTCGGACTCCAACACCACGAACAACTCGTTGGAACCCAGAACATCGACCACTTCGACGCCCAAGGCGCGCTCGACATCCAGGGTCACACCCACTTCAGATGGCACGACGGCCGGAAAATCCAGCCACAAGCGCCCGTCCTCGCGGCTTACGCTCAACGGGCCGGACTTGCAGATGAAGTCCAGGCGCTCGACCGGCTCCTTATAGATGTCAAACAACACATGCGCGCTGGCCAGGGTCGCATGGCCGCACAATGGCACTTCGGTCGTCGGGGTAAACCAGCGAATGTGCCAACCTTGCCCTTCACGCACCACGAAGGCCGTTTCAGCGAGGTTATGTTCGGCGGCAATCTTCTGCATCAACTCATCGGCTAGCCACGCCTCGAGCCGATACACCATGGCCGGGTTACCACTGAACGGACGATCACTGAACGCATCGACTTGATGAAATTCAAGCTGCATAACCTTCTCCCTGATTCAGGCGCGGCCGATATCGGCAAACTTGGCCTGAGTGTGTTCGGCCAGCACCGCCGGCGCCAATTCAACTTCAAGACCGCGCCGGCCGGCGCTGACGAAAATGGTCGCAAAGGGCTGAGCGGAGTTATCGATAAAAGTGCGCAAGCGCTTCTTCTGCCCTAACGGACTGATCCCGCCCAACAGATAACCCGTCGCGCGTTGCGCTGCGGCAGGATCGGCCATTTCGGCTTTTTTCACGCCCGCCGCGTGAGCCAGATGCTTCAAGTCCAAAGTTCCGACGACCGGCACCACCGCTACCAGCAACTCACCTTTCTCACTCGCGGCCAGCAGCGTCTTGAACACTTGCGCCGGGTCGAGTCCCAGCTTCTCCGCGGCCTCCAGCCCATAAGACGCAGCCTTTGGATCATGTTCATAACTGTGCACGCGATGTTCGGCTCGAACTTTTTTCAACAAATCCAATGCGGGGGTCATGGCAGCTCCAGAGTGGGCGGCAGTAGAAAAATCCTGCGCTGGATTCTAGGACATTGGTCGGCAAAAGGCTCTATTGCGCCACTGTTTCAGCGGCTTGACGGCACAGGCTACCGTTCGTCCGTGCCAGGCCGGACGCGTGAACAATACGATCATTCACATGACTAATAGTTGAATTGTGACCGACAGTTCACTTTCGACCTTTGACAGCAGCGTTTCTTGTCTATATTTTTTCGAATATGAATACTGTACGAATGTGTCATCGCAGCACCCCAGTAGCAGGCCGAGAACAGGATGGGGATTCTGCCTCGGTGGAAAACGCGCTTTGGCCATGATGAAAGAAGCGCCAGACAACAACAAAAACGAGGTTTTCAATGACAACTGCTTTACAACAACCGTCGCTCTCAAGCCAATGCATGGCCGAGTTTCTGGGCACTGCACTGCTTATCTTTTTCGGCACCGGTTGTGTTGCCGCTCTCAAGGTCGCGGGTGCCAGCTTTGGCTTGTGGGAAATCAGCATCATCTGGGGCGTCGGCGTGAGCATGGCGATCTACCTGACCGCCGGGGTTTCCGGGGCTCACCTCAATCCCGCCGTGAGCATCGCACTGAGCATTTTCGCCGACTTCGAAAAACGCAAACTGCCGTTCTATATCCTCGCTCAAATTGCTGGCGCGTTCTGCGGCGCATTTTTGGTCTACACGCTGTACAGCAATCTATTCTTCGATTTCGAACAAACTCACCATATGGTCCGTGGCACCCAGGCGAGCCTCGAATTGGCGTCGGTGTTCTCCACCTTCCCCAACCCGGCCCTGTCCACCGCCCAGGCTTTCCTGGTGGAAGTCATCATCACCGCCATCCTGATGGGCGTGATCATGTCCCTGACCGATGACAACAATGGCCTGCCAAAAGGGCCGCTGGCACCGCTGCTGATTGGCTTGCTGATCGCCGTGATTGGCAGCTCGATGGGCCCGCTGACCGGTTTCGCGATGAACCCGGCGCGTGATTTCGGTCCGAAGCTGATGACTTTCTTCACCGGCTGGGGTGAAATTTCCCTCACTGGCGGCCGCGATATCCCGTATTTCCTGATTCCGATTTTTGCACCGATTGTCGGTGCCTGCCTCGGCGCTGCCGCGTATCGCGGGCTGATTGCCCGTCATCTGCCCAGCGCCACACCTGCTACACAGGACGCAACACCGGCCATTGACGGCAAACCAAGAACTTCTTGATACCGTAGGCGCGTGATCCTGCCCATAAGATCACGCGCCGGACCTCTCTTCCTTTTTTCGTCCAAGGCAATCGACATGACCGACATTCAGAATAAGAACTACATCATTGCCCTCGATCAGGGTACGACCAGCTCCCGCGCGATCATTTTCGACCGCGACGCGAACGTGGTCTGCACCGCCCAGCGCGAATTCGTCCAGCATTACCCGCAAGCCGGTTGGGTCGAACACGACCCGATGGAAATCTTCGCCACCCAAAGCGCCGTGATGGTCGAAGCCCTGGCTCAAGCCGGCCTGCATCACGACCAGGTCGCGGCCATCGGCATCACCAACCAGCGCGAAACCACCGTGGTCTGGGACAAGACCACCGGCCGCCCGATCTACAACGCGATCGTCTGGCAGTGCCGCCGCAGCACCGAGATTTGCCAGCAGCTCAAACGCGACGGCCACGAGCAATACATCAGCGAGACCACCGGCCTGGTCACCGACCCGTACTTCTCCGGCACCAAGCTCAAGTGGATCCTCGACAACGTCGAAGGCAGCCGCGAGCGTGCGCGCAACGGCGAACTGCTGTTCGGGACCGTCGACAGCTGGCTGATCTGGAAATTTACCGGCGGCAAGGTCCACGTCACCGACTACACCAACGCCTCGCGCACCATGCTCTTCAACATCCACACGCTTGAGTGGGACACGAAGATGCTGGAGATACTGGATATTCCGCGCGAGATGCTGCCGGAAGTTAAATCTTCGTCCGAAATCTACGGCCACACCAAAAGCGGCATCGCCATCGGCGGTATTGCCGGCGACCAGCAGGCCGCCCTGTTCGGCCAGATGTGCGTCGAGCCAGGCCAGGCGAAAAACACCTACGGCACCGGCTGCTTCCTGCTGATGAACACGGGCGACAAAGCCGTGAAATCCAAGCACGGCATGCTCACCACCATCGCTTGCGGCCCGCGCGGCGAAGTGGCTTACGCACTGGAGGGCGCGGTGTTCAACGGTGGTTCGACCGTTCAGTGGTTGCGTGACGAACTGAAGATCATCAACGACGCCCACGACACCGAATACTTCGCCAACAAGGTCAAGGACAGCAACGGCGTGTACCTGGTGCCAGCCTTCACCGGCCTCGGCGCGCCTTACTGGGACCCGTATGCCCGTGGCGCCCTGTTCGGCCTGACCCGCGGCGTGCGTGTGGATCACATTATTCGTGCAGCCCTGGAGTCGATTGCCTACCAGACCCGCGACGTGCTGGACGCCATGCAACAGGATTCCGGCGAACGTCTGAAATCCCTGCGCGTGGACGGCGGCGCGGTTGCGAACAACTTCCTGATGCAGTTCCAGGCCGACATCCTCGGCACTCAGGTCGAGCGTCCGCAAATGCGCGAAACCACTGCACTGGGCGCCGCTTACCTGGCCGGCCTGGCGTGTGGCTTCTGGGGCAGCCTGGATGAGCTGCGCGGCAAGGCGGTGATCGAACGCGAATTCGAACCGACCCTGGACGAAACCGCCAAGGAAAAACTCTACGCCGGCTGGAAAAAAGCCGTCAGCCGCACCCGCGACTGGGAACCACATGAAGGCGCTGAATAAGCCAACCTGAGTACTCGTATCGGTATGTAACTGGTAGGGAGCAGATTCCTGCGGCATCATGGGCAAATTTTGCACGGCAGCCAAAGGAAGCCCCATGAATCTGCCTCCCCGTCAGCAGCAAATCCTCGAACTGGTCCGCGAACGCGGCTATGTCAGCATCGAGGAAATGGCTACGCTGTTCGTCGTTACACCGCAAACCATCCGCCGCGATATCAATCAGCTCGCGGAAGCCAATTTGTTGCGTCGCTACCATGGCGGCGCAGCCTACGATTCCAGTGTCGAGAACACCGCCTACGCCATGCGCGCCGACCAGATGCGCGATGAGAAGCAGCGTATCGGTGAAGCCATTGCGGCTCAGATCCCGGATCACGCCTCGCTGTTCATCAATATCGGTACTACCACCGAATCGATTGCCCGGGCGCTGCTCAACCACAACCACTTGAAAATCATCACCAACAACCTGCACGTGGCCTCGATGCTCAGCGCCAAGGACGACTTCGACGTTCTGCTGACGGGCGGCAATGTGCGGCGCGACGGTGGCGTGGTCGGCCAGGCGAGTGTCGATTTCATCAACCAGTTCAAAGTCGACTTTGCCTTGGTCGGCATCAGCGGTATCGATGAAGACGGCAGCCTGCTGGACTTCGATTATCAGGAAGTGCGGGTATCCCAGGCGATCATCGCCAACGCCCGGAAGGTCATTCTGGCGGCCGACTCCAGCAAATTCGGGCGCAACGCCATGATTCGCCTGGGGCCGATCAGCCTGATTGATTGCCTGGTCACCGACCAACAACCTTCGCCGGCGCTGGCGCAACTGCTGAGTCAGCACAAGATTCGGCTGGAAGTCGTTTAACCCTCTCCAAACAGCGCGCTCCCTTGTGGCGAGGGAGCTTGCTCCCGCTGGGCTGCGAAGCAGCCCTGAAACCGGTAATCGTTGTATTTCAGGAAGAGCGTGTCGACTGATTTGCGTCTGCTGAGCAAGCTCCCTCGCCACAAAAGCCTCCACCCCCCTCATTTAATGTTCGTATATTTTCCTTTTTCGGTCCTTCGATCAGTATTTTCAATCGAAGTTGACTGGCTGTGGGCGGCTTTATGGGCTACCATTTTCGCAAATGAACATTAATGTTCGAATTCCAATACAGAAAATCAAAAGAGCCCGAGGCCAGCCGATGCCCACTTCTACCTTGCCTACGCCCCCTCTCGCTGAGGTCTACGACATCGCCGTCATCGGTGGTGGGATCAATGGCGTTGGGATCGCAGCGGATGCCGCCGGTCGCGGCCTTTCGGTGTTCCTTTGCGAAAAAGATGACCTGGCCAGCCACACTTCGTCGGCCAGCAGCAAGCTGATCCACGGCGGCTTGCGCTACCTCGAACATTACGAATTCCGCCTGGTACGCGAAGCCCTCGCCGAACGCGAAGTGCTGCTGGCCAAGGCGCCGCACATCGTCAAGCAAATGCGCTTCGTGTTGCCGCACCGTCCGCACCTGCGTCCAGCCTGGATGATCCGCGCCGGCCTGTTCCTGTATGACAACCTCGGCAAGCGGGAAAAACTCGAAGGCTCGAAAAGCCTGAAGTTCGGTCCGGACAGCCCGCTGAAAAGCGAAATCACCAAAGGCTTCGAATACTCCGATTGCTGGGTCGACGATGCGCGCCTGGTGGTGCTGAACGCCATGGCCGCCCGCGAGAAAGGCGCCCACGTTCACACCCAGACCCGCTGCGTCAGCGCCCGTCGTACCAAGGGCCTGTGGCATCTGCACCTGGAACGCGCCGACGGCAGCCTGTTTTCGATCCGCGCCAAAGCGCTGGTGAACGCCGCCGGCCCTTGGGTCGCCAAGTTCATTCGTGATGACCTGAAGATGGAATCGCCCTACGGCATTCGCCTGATTCAGGGTAGCCACCTGATCGTGCCGAAACTGTATGAAGGCGAACACGCGCACATTCTGCAAAACGAAGATCAGCGCATCGTCTTCACCATTCCGTACCTCAATCACTTCACCCTGATCGGCACCACCGACCGCGAGTACACCGGCGATCCGGCCAAAGTGGCGATCACCGAAGGCGAAACCGATTACCTGCTGAAAGTGGTCAACGCCCACTTCAAGAAGCAGATCAGCCGCGACGATATCCTGCACAGCTATTCCGGTGTCCGTCCGCTGTGCAACGACGAATCCGACAACCCGTCAGCCGTCACCCGCGACTACACCCTGGCGCTCTCGGGCACTGGCGAAGAAGCGCCGTTGCTGTCGGTGTTCGGCGGCAAGCTGACCACCTACCGCAAACTGGCCGAGTCGGCGCTGGCACAATTGGCGCCGTACTTCACGCACATCAAGCCAAGCTGGACTGCCAGCGCCACCCTGCCGGGCGGCGAAGACATGACCACCCCGCAGGCGCTGAGCTCGCTGATTCGCGACAAGTTCGACTGGGTTCCGACTGAAATCTCACGCCGCTGGGCAACCACCTATGGCAGCCGCACCTGGCGCATGATGGAAGGCGTGCAGAACCTCAACGACCTGGGCGACCACATCGGCGGCGGCCTCTACACCCGCGAAGTCGATTACCTGTGCAGCGAAGAGTGGGCAACCACCGCCCATGACATTCTGTGGCGCCGCAGCAAATTGGGCTTGTTCACTACCCCTGCGGAACAGCAGAAACTGGTGGATTACCTGAGCAAGGTCGAGCAGAACCGCAGCAAGATCGAAGCGGCCTGATCGCCATCCGTTTAAATGAAAGCCCCTGAATCCGACGATTCAGGGGCTTTTTTGCAGGCGCTCATTGCGCCAGATGCAGCAACAGGAAATCAATGAACGCCCTCGTTTTGTGGGGCAAATGCGGGCTGTTGGGAAACACCACGTTGACGGACTGCGAGGGCAGCGAATAGTCGGGCAACAGGCGAATCAGCCGCTCGCTGGCGATGTCGTCCTTGACCACCCAGGCGGGCAGCACCGAGACGCCCAGCGACGACAACGTCATGGAGCGAATGGCCGTGGAAGAGTTGGATTCAAACTGATTGATCCCGTTGATCTCGACAGCCCCTGATTGCGGATGACGCAACGTCCACTGGGTCGGTGCCTGCAGGTTGCTGTTGGCGATCCACGGCACCGAGTTCAGGTCCTGAGGCGTTTGCACCGGGTGACGGGCAAGAAACGTCTGCGTAGCCACCAGGACAATTTCATAATCCGCCAGCTTACGGCTCTTGAAAGCCGAGTCTGCCAAGTTGCCCAGACGAATAACCAGGTCTAACTTTTCCGCCACCAGATCATTGAGTGAAGAGTTAAAGTCATAGCAGAGTTTTATTTCCGGATAGCGCTCTATAAATTGCGGCATCAACGGAAGGATATAAGCCTCGCCGTATTCTATGGTGGAACTGAACCGCAACTTGCCGGTGACACGGTTATGACCTTTCAATACATTATCGAAGGCACTATCGATGTCCGCGACAATACCTTTGAACGATTCATAAAAATCCTGACCTATTTCCGTGAGGGAGATATTTCGGGTATTTCGAATCAACAACGTCGCGGACAGCACATCCTCCAGCGCCTTGACATGCAGGCTGGCCATGGCCTTGCTGATATTCAGGTAATTGGCGGCCTTGGTGTAAGAACCAAAATCGACCACCGCCAGAAATGTCTGTACCCGATTAAGATGAGTGTGCATAGCAATAGAGCTCACTGTTCAATCCCGTCAAACATTGTTTCAAGGATAGTCGTATCGACAGTTCAAGTCCATCGTCCCTATGCTGTGCGACAAAGGGGAAACAACATGACCTATCGCTACAAAGTTGCACTGATATTTCTCATCGGCTTTTTTATAGACTGCATTAACATCTTTATATCGGCGGTCGCACTACCGACTCTATCGGCGGCGCTGCACGTTAGTACTTCAGACGTTGCCTGGGTGGCTAACGCTTATATTCTGGGGCTGACACTGATCATCCCGGTCAGCACTTGGCTGGCCGGTCGTTTTGGCAGTCGGGAAATCCTCACCGCCTCGATGATCGTGTTCACAGCCTCCGTGTGGATGTGCGGGCTGGCCGACAGTTTCAACGAGCTGGTGATCTGGCGCTTCGTCCAGGGGATGGGCGGCGGTCTGTTGATTCCAGTCGGCCAGGCACTGACATTCAACCTGTTCAAGGGTGAGCAGCGGGCGAAAATATCCACGTTGGTCATGGCTGTTGCCCTGATAGCGCCCGCCATTTCACCGACCATCGGCGGCATCATCGTCGACAGCAGTTCCTGGCGCTGGGTGTTCTACAGCAACATCCCGTTCTCGCTGATCGCGGCTTTGCTGTCCTGGTTCTGGATCAATGAAGCGCGGCCGACAAGTTTGCCCCGGCCCGACATCAAGGGTTTGCTGCTGGTCAGCGCCGCACTCGGCAGCCTGTTGATGGGCATGTCGTTGTATGGCGGCGACGCTCCGGCCTGGGTGGCCGCCCTCTTCGTCACGGCCGGCGTTACGTTTGTCCTGCTGTACGGGCTGCACTACCGCCGCTGCAAAAACCCGATCATTGAACTGAGCCTGCTCAAAAGCAAAAAACTCAGCACCTCCATCTTTATCTATTACGCGATTCCCGGTGTGTTCACGGGGGTCAACCTGATGAGCATCTTCTTCCTGCAAAACACCCTGCACTTCAGCGCCCGACTGACAGGGATGTTCATGATCCTCTACGCCATCGGCGCGTTCATCGCGATGCTGATCTGTGGCCGGACCTACAACCGGATGGGCGCCAAGCGGTTGTTTGCCCTCGGCATGCTGTTGCACAGCGCCGGCATCGCCACCCTGTTATTGGTCAACGATCCCTCGGACCTCTGGGTAATAGTCATCGCCTACAGCTTGATGGGGATTGGCGGTGGCATCGGTGCCAACACCGCACAAACCACATCGCTGATGGACTTCGAGGGCAATGACACGCACAAGGCCAGTGTCATCTGGAACATCAACCGACAGATGTCATTCAGCATCGGTGCCGCCCTGTTCCTGATGGTTTTCAACCTGCTCTTGAAGCACTTCGATACCACCCAGGCCTATCACGCGACCTTCGCCATCGCCGCGCTGGCGGGTCTGTTTCCACTCTTTCAACTGAGTCAGTTGAACACTCAAAAGGACTGTCATGCACAACAAAATAGTTGAACAGGCGCACCACAGCGTTCATCACGTGCACGAGTTGATTCAAACCCTGTTCTCCGATGCAAACGGTCAGGGACAGGCCATGCTCGAGCCGCTGATGTCGGCATTCGCCGAGCACTTCAGCATGGTCACCACCTCGGCCGCCATCGTCAGCCGGGCGACGGTCGAACAGATGTTCAAAGGTGCAATCGGCGCCAAGCCAGGTCTGGAGATCATCATCAGCGACCTGCAAACGGTCTGGCAGGAAGGCCACAGCGTGGCGATCCGCTACAAGGAAACCCATCGCCTCGACCAGCGCGAAAGCTCAAGGGTTTCGGTGGCGATCATTGGCCTGCATCACCACAACGCCCAGTGGATCTACCTGCATGAAACGCCGCTAAGCCAGGAAAGTTGATTTTCGATAATCAGCTGGCAGCCCCAAACACTATTCGGTTTTCCGAACACGACCTGTCGGTCGATTCGGTTAACCGGATTATCCTTCACAAAAAAAGAACGCCATAAATATTTAATCCCTTTCTAAATCAATAAGTTAACTTGACTCACCTGGCCTGGCACGAGTCATGCTCTACACTCTTGGACGAATGTCTCTTGTGCACCCACTTCAGGAGCCGTCAGGCATTCGAAGCACAAAAGGGCCGATGAACTGGCTCCATAAAAAAAACAATGTCGAGGAAAATTTGATGCGCATCGTTCCCCATATCCTGGGCGCAGCCATTGCTGCCGCTCTGATTAGCACTCCAGTTTTCGCTGCCGAACTCACCGGCACACTGAAGAAGATCAAAGAGTCCGGTGTGATCACCCTCGGGCATCGTGACGCTTCCATCCCGTTTTCCTATATCGCTGATGCTTCCGGCAAACCGGTCGGCTACTCCCACGATATCCAGCTGAAAATCGTCGAAGCCATCAAGAAAGACCTGGACATGCCCAACCTCCAGGTCAAATACAACCTCGTGACCTCGCAAACCCGTATCCCGCTGGTGCAGAACGGCACCGTGGACGTCGAGTGCGGTTCCACCACCAACAACGTGGAACGTCAGCAGCAAGTTGCCTTCTCCGTCGGCATTTTCGAAATCGGTACGCGTCTTCTCTCCAAGAAAGACTCCGCGTACAAGGACTTCGGCGACCTGAAAGGCAAAAATGTCGTGACTACCGCGGGCACCACGTCCGAGCGCATCCTCAAGTCGATGAACGCCGACAAGCAGATGGGCATGAACGTCATCTCCGCCAAAGACCATGGCGAATCCTTCCAGATGCTGGAAACCGGCCGCGCCGTGGCTTTCATGATGGACGACGCCTTGCTGGCCGGTGAAGCAGCCAAAGCCAAGAAGGCGGATGACTGGGCCGTGACCGGTACTCCACAGTCCTACGAGATCTACGGCTGCATGGTTCGCAAAGGCGACGAGCCGTTCAAGAAGGCGGTGGATGACGCCATCAAGGCAACCTACGCTTCGGGCGAGATCAACAAGATCTACGAAAAATGGTTCATGCAGCCAATCCCGCCTAAAGGCCTGAACCTGAACTTCCCGATGAGCGACGAGCTCAAGGCCCTGATCGCCAATCCGACCGATAAAGCGGCTGACGACAAGCCTGTAGAAAAAAAGTCCTGAATTCTGACTAACCTTATCTCCTGAGAGGGCCACTGCCCTTTCAGGGGATAGTCACTCCCTGCTGGCATTTCTGGAAACACTCGAACCGGTGGTTGTCGAGCCGCTCGTGTGTGCCTGACCACCAGAGTCGGGCGGGAACGGAGCTTCCCCAGGCGGGCACTTGTACATCGAACGATCTGAGGGGAGACCCTAATGAATTACAACTGGGACTGGAGCGTGTTCTTCAAGTCCACCGGCGTGGGCAGTGAGATTTATCTCGACTGGTACCTCTCCGGTTTGGGCTGGACCATTGCCATCGCCGTCGCCGCCTGGATCATCGCGCTGCTGTTGGGCTCGATTCTGGGTGTCATGCGCACCGTGCCGAATCGCATCGTATCGGGCATCGCGACCTGCTACGTCGAACTCTTCCGTAATGTGCCGCTGCTGGTTCAGCTGTTCATCTGGTACTTCCTGGTGCCCGATCTGCTGCCGCAAAACCTGCAGGACTGGTACAAACAGGACCTGAACCCGACCACCTCGGCTTTCCTCAGCGTCGTCGTTTGCCTGGGCCTGTTCACCGCTGCTCGTGTATGCGAACAAGTGCGTACCGGCATCCAGGCGCTGCCTCGTGGCCAGGAAGCCGCCGCTCGCGCCATGGGTTTCAAACTGCCGCAGATCTACTGGAACGTGCTGCTGCCCCAGGCCTACCGGATCATCATTCCGCCGCTGACCTCGGAATTCCTGAACGTGTTCAAGAACTCCTCCGTGGCGTCGCTGATCGGCCTGATGGAGTTGCTCGCGCAGACCAAACAGACCGCCGAGTTCTCCGCCAACCTGTTCGAAGCGTTCACCCTGGCCACCCTGATCTACTTCACCCTGAACATGAGCCTGATGCTGCTGATGCGTGGGGTCGAGAAGAAAGTCGCCGTACCGGGCCTGATCTCCGTAGGGGGTAAATGATGGAATTCGACTTCTCGGGTATCGTTCCGTCCCTGCCGGGCTTGTGGAACGGCATGGTCATGACCCTGCAACTGATGGCGCTGGGCGTCGTCGGCGGGATCATCCTCGGCACCATCCTTGCGCTGTGCCGTCTGTCCCACAGCAAACTGCTGTCGAACCTGGCTGGCGCCTACGTCAACTATTTCCGTTCGATCCCGCTGCTGCTGGTCATCACCTGGTTCTACCTGGCGGTGCCGTTCGTGCTGCGCTGGATCACCGGCGAAGACACCCCGATCGGCGCGTTCGCCTCCTGCATCGTGGCCTTCATGATGTTCGAAGCGGCGTACTTCTGCGAAATCGTCCGGGCCGGCGTGCAGTCGATTCCCAAGGGCCAGATGGGTGCTGCCCAGGCTTTGGGCATGACGTATGGCCAGATGATGCGTTTGATCATCCTGCCGCAAGCGTTCCGCAAGATGACCCCGCTGCTGCTGCAACAGAGCATCATCCTGTTCCAGGACACTTCGCTGGTCTACGCGGTCGGCCTGGTGGACTTCCTCAATGCTTCCCGTGCCAGTGGCGACATCATCGGTCGCTCCAATGAGTTCCTGATCTTTGCAGGTCTCACGTACTTCACAATCAGCTTTGCCGCCTCGCTGCTGGTCAAGCGTCTGCAAAAAAGGTTTGCCGTATGATCTCTATCAAGCAAGTCAACAAGTGGTATGGCGACTTCCAGGTACTGACTGATTGCAGCACCGAGGTCAAAAAAGGCGAAGTGATCGTGGTGTGCGGGCCGTCCGGTTCCGGCAAATCCACCCTGATCAAATGCGTCAACGCCCTGGAACCGTTCCAGAAAGGCGACGTGGTGGTCGATGGCACGTCCATCGCCGACCCGAAGACCAACCTGCCGAAACTGCGTTCGCGCGTCGGCATGGTGTTCCAGCATTTCGAACTGTTCCCGCACCTGACCATCACCGAAAACCTGACCATTGCGCAGATCAAGGTGTTGGGCCGCAGCAAGGAAGAAGCCACCAAGAAAGGCCTGCAGCTGCTTGAGCGCGTTGGCCTCTCGGCTCACGCCCACAAGCACCCGGGCCAGCTCTCCGGTGGCCAGCAACAGCGTGTGGCAATTGCCCGTGCGCTGGCGATGGACCCGATCGTCATGCTGTTCGACGAACCGACCTCGGCGCTGGACCCTGAAATGGTCAACGAAGTGCTCGACGTGATGGTGCAACTGGCCCACGAAGGCATGACCATGATGTGCGTGACCCACGAAATGGGCTTTGCCCGCAAAGTGGCGGATCGCGTGATTTTCATGGACCAGGGCAAAATCATCGAAGACTGCAAGAAAGAGGACTTCTTCGGCGATATCACCCACCGCGCCGAGCGTACACAGCACTTCCTTAACAAGATTCTGCAGCACTAAGTTCTACCACCGCCCCCCTGTGGGAGCGAGCCTGCTCGCGAAGACGGCTTAACAGTCAACATCGACATTGGCTGATCCACCGCCTTCGCGAGCAGGCTAGCTCCCACAAGGGTCCGCGGCGATTTACAAGTAAGTGTTGTGGTTGACCCAAGGCATCTGTGATGAAATGCGACCCCACTCTCTATCGCGCTGCGCCGCCATCACTCGCCGTGAAACCCCGTCTGATTCGCCATCTGTTCCTGCCCCCCCTGGTCATCGCCCTGATGATCGGATTGGGTTACCTCGGCTTCTGGGTCAGTGAGCACTACGGGATTCGCAGCCTCAGCGAGAACGGCCAGCGTCAGCTTGAACTGCACGCCCGCGCCGTCGAGAGCGAGATCAGCAAGTACACCTACCTGCCCAGCCTGCTGGAACTTGAATCCAGTGTTTCAAAACTGCTGGCCGACCCGTCACCGGAACACCGGCAGACGGTCAATGATTACCTCGAAGGCCTGAACCGGCGCAGCCGCAGTCGGGCCATCTACGTGATGGACACCACCGGCCGCGTCATGGCCACCAGCAACTGGCGCGATGTCGACAGTTACCTGGGCGAAGACCTGTCCTTTCGCGCCTATTTCCAGAACGCCGTGCGCGGTCAACCGGGGCGCTTCTACGGGATCGGCAGCACCAACGGCGAACCCGGTTACTACCTGGCCCACGGCCTGGAAGAACACGGCAAGATCATCGGCGTCGCGGTGGTCAAAGTCCGCCTGGAAGCCATGGAAGAACGCTGGCAGCGTGCGCGCCTCGAAGCCTTTGTCAGCGACGAGAATGGCATCATCATTCTGTCCAGCGATCCGGCTCGACGGCTCAAATCGGTGGTTCCGTTGAGCGAAGAAACCAAGGAAAAGCTGGCCCGCAGCCTGCAGTACTACTGGTTCCCGCTGAACGAATTGCAGCCACTGGCCCGGGAAAAACTGGCCGAAGGTGAAGAAAAACTGACCTTCCCCGCCAACAGTGAAGTGGAGTCAGACGAAGAGGACATCAGCTACCTCTCGCAGACCCGCCCCCTGAGCGACACCCCGTGGAACTTCACCCTGCTCACGCCGCTCCAGGATTTGCGCCGTGAAGCGATCAATCAAGGGATTCTGGTGGCAGTGGCGTTTGCCCTGGTGGCGTTCCTGCTGATTGCCTGGAACGAGCGGCGCAAGGTGATCGCCACCCGCCTCGCCGCCCGTGAAGCCCTGCAGCAAGCCAATAATCAACTGGAGCGTCGGATTACCGAACGCACCACGGATCTGCGCGCCAGCAACGAACGCCTCAAGGGGCAGATCCGCGAACGGCGTCAGGCTGAAGAGACGTTGCGCCGCGCCCAGGATGAGCTGGTGCAGGCCGGCAAACTCGCCGCCATCGGCCAGATGTCGACCAGCATCGCCCACGAACTGAACCAGCCGCTGGCGGCGCTGCGCACCTTGTCCGGCAATACCGTGCGCTTTCTCGAGCGCGGTCAACTGGACGTGGCCAGCACCAACCTGAAGACCATCAACGAATTGATCGACCGCATGGGCCGGATCACCGCCAGCCTGCGCTCCTTCGCCCGTCGCGGTGACGACAAGGGCCAGGCGTGCCTTGGCAAAGCGGTAGATGCCGCGTTGCAACTGCTAGGAGGTCGCGTGGAAAGTGTCCATCTGCAACTGCATCGTGACTTCAAAGACGTGCAGGTGCAGATCGACCAGACCCGTCTCGAGCAGATCCTGGTCAACCTGATCGGCAATGCCCTCGATGCCATGCAGGCACAACCGTTGCCCGAGTTGTGGCTGGAAGGCGAAGCATTTGATGGCAAATATCGCCTGCGCGTGCGCGACAACGGCCACGGTATCGACGCCGAAGCACGCAAGCATTTGTTCGAACCGTTCTTCACCACCAAACCCGGCGAACAAGGCCTGGGCCTGGGCCTGACACTATCCGCCAGCCTGGCCGCCGCCACCGGCGGGCACCTGGGTGTCGAACACCCGGCCAGCGGTGGCACCACCTTCGTCCTCAGTTTACCGTTGGTAAGCCCCACTCACGCCGAGCCAATATGAACAACGACCTTAGTGTGCTGATCGTCGAAGACGACCCCCATGTGCTGCTCGGCTGCCAACAGGCGCTGACCCTGGAAGACATTCCCTGCGTGGGCGTGGGCAGCGCCGAAGAAGCGCTGGAGCGGGTTGGCGACAATTTTGCCGGCATCGTCATCAGCGACATCCGTCTGCCGGGCATCGACGGCCTGGAACTGCTGACCCGGCTCAAGGCGCGCGATCGCAGCTTGCCGGTGGTGCTGATCACCGGCCACGGCGACATCTCCATGGCCGTCGGCGCAATGCAGAAAGGCGCCTATGACTTCATGGAGAAACCTTTCTCCCCGGAACGCCTGGTGGACGTCGCCCGCCGCGCGCTGGAGCAACGCAGCCTGGCCCGGGAAGTGTCTTCGTTGCGCCGGCAACTGGCGGAGCGCGATTCCCTCGAAGGCCGCATCATCGGCCGCTCGCCGGCCATGCAGAACCTGCGCGAACTGATCGCCAACGTCGCCGATACCTCGGCCAACGTGCTGATCGAGGGCGAAACCGGCACCGGCAAGGAATTGGTTGCGCGCTGCCTGCACGACTTCAGTCGCCGCCACACCAAACAATTCGTCGCGCTGAACTGCGGCGGCCTGCCGGAGAACCTGTTCGAAAGCGAGATCTTCGGCCATGAAGCCAACGCGTTCACCGGCGCCGGTAAACGACGGATCGGCAAGATCGAACACGCCGACGGCGGCACGCTGTTCCTGGATGAAGTCGAAAGCATGCCCCTGCCCTTGCAGATCAAACTGCTGCGGGTGTTGCAGGAGCGCACCCTCGAACGCCTGGGTTCGAACCAGAGCGTGGCCGTGGATTGCCGGGTGATTGCCGCGACCAAGTCCGACCTCGACGAGTCGAGCAAGGCCGGCGAGTTTCGTAGCGACCTGTATTACCGCTTGAACGTGGTGACCCTCGAATTGCCGCCCTTGCGCGAACGTCGCGAAGACATCCTGCAACTGTTCGAACACTTCCTGCAGCAGTCGTCCCTGCGCTTCGACCGCGCCGTGCCGGAACTGGACAACCAGACCCTGTCGAACCTGATGAGCCACGACTGGCCGGGCAACGTGCGCGAACTGCGCAACGTCGCCGAGCGTTTTGCCCTTGGCCTGCCGGCCTTCAAGAAATCCGGCACCAGTGGCAGCAATCAGGGTCTGGCCTTCGCCGAAGCAGTGGAAGCGTTCGAACGCAACCTGCTCAGCGACGCCTTGCAACGCAGCGGCGGCAACCTGACCCAGGCCAGCCTGGAACTGGGAATGGCCAAGACCACGCTGTTCGACAAAGTGAAAAAATACGGGCTGAGCCACTGATGGACCTGATCCTCAAAGCAGCGCTGGGGGCGGCGGTGGTCGTCATCCTCGCGGCACTGGCCAAGACCCGAAACTATTACATCGCAGGCCTGGTGCCGCTGTTTCCGACCTTTGCGCTGATTGCGCATTACATCGTCGGCAAGGGGCGTTCGCTGGAGGATTTAAAGACCACCATCGTGTTCGGGATGTGGTCGATCATTCCGTACTTCGTTTACCTGGCGACGTTGTACGTGATGGTCGACCGGATGCGGCTTGAAGCGTCGCTCGCCATCGCGGCAGTGGCGTGGCTGATGGCGGCCACCGTCCTCGTCACCGTCTGGGTCCGCCTCCACGCTTGACCATCCCCCCTGTGGCGAGGGAGCTTGCTCCCGCTGGGTTGCGAAGCAACCCCATTACCTGCAATCGAGTTTCAGCAGAAAAACCTCCTTGACCGCTTAGGGGCTGCTTCGCAGCCCAGCGGGAGCAAGCTCCTCGCCATAATGAATTTCAGTGCAGCAGACGGCTGGCCCGCCCCTTGCATTTACCCCCAAAAGCCCCCTCGGCCGGCGTTCATGATGGATGAAGCCGGTGTCTGGGAGGGTCTGCCAAGGGTGAATTGCGACCTTGAACATTTTAGATCTCGACCACAGCCTGACGGCCCAGGCGCCCATCTCGCGGCTGCTGGAAAGCGGCCGTGCCAAACGCCTCGACTTGCTCGACCTCGGCCCGAAACTGCGGCTGTGGTCCAGCGAACGGACCTGGCGGCGGTTCGCCGAACGCTTGCAGCAACGGCCCCGGCACAGCGGCCCGCAACCGGAAATCTTCTTCGTCGGTTCCGGTGATTACCACCATCTGACCCCGGCATTTCTGACTGATTTGCCCGAGCCGGCAAGCCTGATTCACTTCGACAACCACCCCGACTGGGTCCGCTTCGCCCCCCGTCGGCATTGCGGTTCGTGGGTCAATCAGGCACTGAAACTGCCGAACATCCAGCGCATCGTCACCCTCGGCCCGTGCAGCGACGACCTGCAGAATCCACAGCTCAAGGGCGGCAATGTCCGGGCGCTCAAACGCGGCGTGTTGCAGCTGTTTCCGTGGCAGCGCCCGCCCTCGAAAGTGTGGGGCCGGGTCGGTGACGGCGCTGGCCATCGACAGCAGGAAAACCTGCTGCACTGGCGCAATCTGGCGGAGCTCGACTGGCCGGTGTTTCTCGAACAGATGATCGCCAGCCTGCCCACCCGCGCAGTGTGGATCACCCTCGACAAAGACGTGTTGGCCTGCGAAGACGCGGCGACCAATTGGGACCAGGGCGGCATGCGCTTGAGCCACTTGCTGCAAGCCATCAGAGCCTTGGCGGCCAGCAAGCGAATCCTCGGCATCGACATCTGCGGCGAGTACGCCCGACCGGCCTTCAGCAACGCCCTCAAGCGCTGGGAAGCCAAGTCGGACCAGCCCCCGGCCGAACGCTGGAGCGAAGCGGATCTGCTGCGCAACGCGGCGACCAACCAGGCGTTGATCGATCTGTTCGAGGAGTTGTTTCCATGACCTTCACCGTGATTGTGCTGGTGGCGTTTTCCATTGTGCTGGACGTCATCGGCCAGCTCTGTTTCAAGCTCGGCCTGGATCGTTTACCGGCGCTCGAAGGCGGGTTTCGCCTGAATGCGTTCTGGGGCCAGGTATTCAACGCGCCGCTGCTGTGGTGCGGGATCGGCGCCTACGTAATCGAATTTTTCGTCTGGCTCGAAGCCCTGTCCCGGGCGCCGCTGAGCCTGTTGTTTCCAGCGGCGGCGCTGGCGTACTGCGGCGTGGTGCTGGCCGGCAAACTGATCCTCGGCGAGACCGTCAGCCGGCGGCGCTGGCTCGGCACTTTAGTGATTACGGCGGGCGTGATGCTCGTGTGTGTCACCCATGCATGAGGCTCAAGCGATGATCAGGAACAAGACCGACTGGCTGCATGAACGCCTCGGTACGGTGGTGCTGTGGGCGTTGTTGATCGGGTTTGAAAGCGCCGGCCAGATCGCCACCAAGGTCGGTGGAGATCAGCTGGGGCAGATGGATTTCAACCTGCAATGGCTGCTGGCTGTGGCGGTCAATCCCGGGGTGTGGTTTGCGATTGCCTGCTACATCGGCGCGTTTTTCGTGTGGATGCTGATCTTGCGGCGCAGCAGTCTGTCCCTGGCGTTCCCGCTGAGTTCGCTGGTGTTTGTCGGGGTGTTGCTCGGTTCGTGGCTGGGGCTGGGCGAGCAGATCAGCGTGCTGCACTGGGTGGGGGTGGCGGTGATCATGGGCGGGATTGCGTTGCTGGCCGAAGGCGAAGAAACCTGAAAATCACCGCAATTCCTGTGGCGAGGGAGCTTGCTCCCGTTCGGCTGCGCAGCAGTCGTAAAACAGGCTGGCGAGGTATTTCTGGAAGAATGAGTTGCCAAGTTTGGGGGCCGCTTCGCGACCCGGCGGGAGCAAGCTCCCTCGCCACAAGTGCTTAGTTGAACTTGTAGGCCAGTGCCGCCTGCACTTCCCCTTGGTTGGTCTCACCGAGCTCTTTGACAAGGCTGCTGTCCGCCGCAGAACCCGTCAGGTGAATCCAGCTCGCGCTGGTCAACAACGACCACTGCGGCGCCAGCGGAAACTCGAAACTCTGAGTCAACGCCACATTCTGCAAACCACCGCCCTCGTTGTACGGCCGAATCCCTGAGGCTTGTGATTCATTGGCACTGACGCCGAAGAACGTCTGACTCTGCCGCGCATCCGCAAAATGCGCGGTCAGACCGGAGCTGCCAATCACCCCGCCACCCAGTGGATAACCCACCTCCCCGCCAACACGCCCCAACACCCCGCCCTGGCCGCCGCGCCCTCCAACCGCTTGCCCGACCGAGGCAAACACCCGCCAGAAATCAGCCGGCGCGTACTGCACAAAACCGCCCACCTCGCCCATGTCCGGCACATCGCGCAACCCCTGCAGTTCGCCGTTGGACGTGCGCCCCGGCAGGTAATTCACGAACGGTCCGGCGCTGAAACCCTTGGTGTTCAGCGCGTCCCAGGTCAGCCCGTCGTCCGTACTGAGGCTGACATTGCCCCAATCCAGATCGAGGTAAGGCACCGGCCGGGTTTCGTAGCGGCTACCGGTCGGATCGTGGGGCTGATAGCTGAGGCCAGCCCCCGCCTCACCGGTGATGCCGTCCGCTGAAACGCTGGCCGAAAGGCACGTCAGCACGGCGAAGAGAGCAATCGTAATCCTCGACATGAGGCCATTCCTTGAACTGGATGTGCGCGCATCAATCCCCGAATCGCCCCTCTCGCGCAAGCACTCATGTTGTTTGTAGCGACCTACAAAAATTGTAGCTTCACCGCCATCCAAACCCGCCTCAACCCCAGCCCCGCTGGGCCAAACCCGGTTGGCACAGTCCCTGCTCTACCCCCTTGGCAAGCGCAAACAGCGCCTCCTGCCAAGATAGGTACAACAGATGATTGACTGGCATATCGTGTGTGATTTCGACGGGACCATCACCCGCACCGACGTGATCGACAGCATCCTCCAACGGTTCGCCGACCCGAGCTGGGAAGCGATCGAAAACGAGTGGCTGGCGGGTGACATCGGTTCCCGTGAATGCCTCAGCCGCCAGCTCTCGCTGGTCAAGGCCACACCGGGCGAACTGCTCGGGTTCTTCGACACCATCGAGATCGACCCGGACTTCCCTGACTTCGTCGACCACGTCATCGGCCTCGGCGCTTCCCTTGAAGTGGTCAGCGACGGCATCGAGCAAGGCATTGCACGGATCCTGGCGCGCCACTACGTCAGCCTTTTGCCGATCCTCGCCAACCGCCTGCGGCAGCTCGACCACCAGAGCTGGCGCATCGACTTCCCTCACGCAAGCGATGCCTGCCGCGCCGCGTCCGGCAACTGTAAATGCAAATCCACCCCCAGCGCCAAACGGGTGCTGGTGATCGGCGACGGGCAGTCCGACATGTGCGTGGCCGCCACCGCCGATTTCGTATTCGCCAAGGATCGCCTGGCCGAGCACTGCGAGCGCAACGGCATCGCCTACGCCCGCTTCGACAGCTTCGCCGATCTGCCTGCGTTGCTCGCCCTGCTGCCAAGCGCCAGCGCCGCCAACGCCACCTCTTTCAACGTAGAAACACAGGAACGCTTCCACCATGTCTGATATTCGAATCGCCACACCTGAAGACCAGGTCCTTCTGGATAAAGAAGCCAAGTACTGCTCCTACGGCGACACCGTTCACTACATCGATCCGCCGCGCATTTTCAGCCGCTGCGAAGGTTCCTACGTATGGGACACCGAAGACCAGGCCTACCTCGACCTGCAAATGTGGTACTCGGCGGTCAACTTCGGTTATGCCAACCCGCGCCTGAACAATGCGCTGAAACAGCAGATAGACACCCTGCCGCAGATTGCCAGCCAGTACCTGCACAAGGGCAAGATCGAGCTCTCGGAAATGATCGCCGTGGACGCGAAAAAGAAGTTCGGCCTCGACGGCCGGGTGCACTTCAACGTCGGCGGTTCGCAGTCCATCGAGGACTCGCTGAAAGTCGTGCGTAACGCCACCAATGGCAAAAGCCTGATGTTCGCCTTCGAGGGCGGTTACCACGGTCGCACCCTCGGTGCGTCGTCGATCACCTCCAGCTACCGCTATCGCCGCCGCTACGGCCACTTCGGCGAGCGCGCCAATTTCATCCCGTTCCCGTATCACTTCCGGGGCCCGAAAGGCATGACCAAGGAAGAGTACGGCAGCCATTGCGTGCAGCAATTCGCCCGCCTGTTCGAGACCGAATACAACGGCGTCTGGGACCCGAAAGTCGGCCAGAGCGAATACGCCGCGTTCTACGTCGAGCCGATCCAGGGCACCGGCGGTTACGTGATTCCGCCGATGAATTTCTACAGCGAACTCAAGCATGTGCTGGACCAGCACGGCATTTTAATGGTGGTCGATGAAATCCAGATGGGCTTCTGGCGCACCGGCAAGCTGTGGTCGATTGAGCACTTCGATGTCAAACCGGACGTCATCGTCTTCGGTAAAGCCTTGACCAACGGTCTCAACCCATTGGGCGGCATCTGGGCCAGGGAAGAGCTGATCAACCCGAAAATCTTCCCGCCAGGCTCGACCCACTCGACCTTCGCCTCCAATCCGCTGGGCACGGCGGTCGGCCTGGAAATGTTCAAGATGACCAGCGAAGTCGATTACGGCAAGAGGGTCATGAACAAGGGCAAATACTTCCTCGAAGGCTTGAAAGACTTGCAGAAACGCTACCCGATCATCGGCGACGTCGATGGCCTGGGCCTGGCACTGCGTTGTGAAATCTGCGGGCCGGACGGCTTTACGCCGGACAAGGCAACGCTCGACTTCATGGTCGAAGAAGGCATGAAAGGTGACATCGAAATTGACGGCAAACGCCTGGGCCTGATCCTCGATGTGGGCGGTTACTACAAGAACGTGATCACCCTCGCGCCGTCGCTGGAAATCAGCTACCCGGAGATCGACCTCGGCATCGCGCTGCTCGACCGTCTGCTTGATCGGGCGATGAAACGATGAACCCCTCTTTTTCAAGGGCAGACGAGATCGACATGGGCGAAGGCAGCGCCGGTTTCGTTCTCGGCAACGGCGAGGTCGCGGTGTTGTTGATCCACGGCCTCACCGGCACGCCGACCGAATTGCGACGGGTCGCGATGGGCCTGGCCAAGGCCGGCTGCACGGTCTATGTGCCGACCCTGGCCGGCCACTGCGGGGACAACGCCGACCTGCAAGCCACCGGTTGGCACGACTGGTACGAGAGCGCGCGCAACACCTTCGTTGGTGTGCGACGCAAGCATGAGCATGTGTTCGTCGGTGGCTTGTCGATGGGCGCGGTGCTGGCGATGTACCTGGCGGCCGAGCATCCGGGGCAGATCAAAGGCTTGCTGCTGTATTCGACCACCCTGCGCTACGACGGCTGGAACATGCCTTGGGTCGCCAAACTGAGCAGCCTGGTGATGTCGATTCCGTTTGGCGTGCACCTGTGCCGCTTCAACGAAAAATCACCGTTCGGCATCAAGGACGAACGCTTGCGCGCCATTGTCGAACGGCAGATGAAGGCCGGTGAAAGCGCCAATGCCGGATTGCTGACCATGTCCGGCGTGAGTGTCCGGGAACTGCATCGATTGGTGGCCGCGGTGAAAAAGCGCATGCCGCAGATCACCACCCAGGCGCTGGTGCTGCACTCACGGGAAGACGACATCACCAGCCGCTGGAACGCCGACTATGTCGAACGCAAACTCGGCGGCCCGGTAGTGAAAGTCCTGCTCGACGATTGCTATCACATGATCACCGTCGACCTGCAATACCGCCGGGTCGTGGAGCTGAGTGCGGACTTTATCCAGCACCGGTTCATGCAACAAGTCACCGCCCCGCAACCCATGCGCCAGGACTATCGGCAACTGGCCTGAACACATTTGAAGAAGCTACGCATGCCCACCCTGTTACCCACAATGGCAGCCATCCCCCAATCCCTGTAGGAGCGAGCCTGCTCGCGATGCACTCAAGAGCGCCGCGTTTCTCCTGTAACCCCACGTTATCGTTAACGACCATCGCGAGCAGGCTCGCTCCTACAAGGAAACGATGTGATCACTGCCCTTGCCTATTCAACCATCGAAGCCATCGACCGCAGTGCCTGGAATGCCTGTTTCCCCGGCGAACTGGAGGACTGGGATTATTACCGGGCCGTTGAACAGGCAGGCATTGCGGATTTCCGGTGGCGCTATCTGGCGCTGTACGAAGACGAGGTGTTGATCGCGGCGGCAGTGGCATTCACCACCGCGTATTCGCTGGACACCACGGTTCAGGGACCGGGTAAACGCGTCACCGAGCAGTTGCGCCGCTGGTGGCCGGGGCTGTTGGACGTCCGCTTGTACGCCCTCGGTTCGCCGGTGGCCGAGCAATGCCATGTGGGGACCGCACGCCAGATCGACCCCGCACGGCGTCCGGCCTTGCTTGAGCAATTGTTAATCCTGGCGCGCAACGACGCCGACCAGGCCGGAATCGGTCTGCTGGCGGTCAAGGACGCGTCCCATCGCGATCCACAGTGGTTGCAGGTGTGCCAGGCGGCCGGTCTGCAAAGCATGCCCGGCCTGCCCAGCGCCGAACTGCCGATCCGTTTTGGCTCCGTGGACGCTTACCTCGGCACGCTCGGCAAATCCACCCGTAAAGACCTGCGCCGCACGTTGCGCGCGCAAGGTCCGCGCATCGAATGGCGGCGCACTGTGGAAGACCTGCTCCCACACATGATGGCGCTTTACGAAGCCACCCTTTCACGCAGCGACCTGACCTTTGAACGCTTGCCATCGGAGTACTTCCGCCAGGTCCTCGAATACCTCGATGAACGCGCCGCGTGCGTGCTGTACTGGGTCGGCGATGAGCTGGTAGCGTTCAACCTCGTGCTGCTGGACGAGCAACGCCTGGTCGACAAATTCTTCGCCCATGACCTGACCCGAACCCGCGAGCACAATCTGTACGTGCGCAGCTGGCTGGCCAATGTCGACTACTGTATTGAACACGGCATCCCGATCTACGCGTGCGGTCAGGCCGGCTATGCCAGTAAGTTGCGCCTGGGTTGCTCGTTCACCGGCAACACCGTGTTTTTCCGCCATCGCAACCGAGTGCTCGACGGTCTGTTGCGACTGGTGAAAATGTTCATTCGACCGGACCGCTCCGAACCTGCCATGGCTGCTGCATTAAGCGAAACTTCATGATCAAAAACCGCCCCGCCACCGCCCGACCTTTCGCCCTCTCCGGCTGGAGCCTGCAGCGCAAACTGGTGTTGGCGTTCTGGCTGGTCAGCGTGATTCCGACCATGATCGCCGCAGAACTGGCGGCCACCACCCTGTCGCAGATTTTCGACAGCAACGTGCGGATCTGGCTGCAGGAATCGACCCAGATCGTCGAGGACGAGATCACCGAGATCCGCCGGGATAACGCCCGGGCCGCGCAGTTGTTCCTGCGCTACACCCGCCCGCCGACGGACCGGTTATCGAGCAAGCACGACAAACTGACCACCGACATCGCCGATTCCATGGGTATCGACGTGGTGGCGCTGGTGCGCAACAGCGATCACAAAGTGGTGTTCAGCACCGCCGCCGATGACATCGTCCGGCAGATCAGCACCGAGTCCAAGGCGTTGTTGCAGACCCTGCAAGTCGGCGGCATCCCCACCGGCACGGTGGTCTCGACCTTCGAGACCGATCAGGACGGCGTCGACTACAAACTGGTGATCGCCACCTACCTGGACAGCAGTTTCCTCACCAGCGTCGCCGATGTGCACTCCCTCGACCTGCGCCTGTACCTGGCCAAGGCCGATGACTTCTCGGAGATCTTTTCCACCCAGCGCTTCGAAGATCACCCGGCGGCGGTACCGGAAAAAATCGAACAGACCCTGCGCAGCACCAAGCAGCCGATCGAACAATTCACCAATCGCTACAGCGGCATCTACCGGCCGATCCTCAATGAAAGCGGTGAGCTGCAAGGCGTGATTTTCAGCGGTCTGCTGCGCCACACCAGCCTGGTCGGGCTGGTGAACCAGAGCAACCTGTTCATCCTGATTTTCCTGCTCAGCTCGGCGGCGTCCCTGGCGGTCGGCTGGATTGTTTCGCAACGCCTGACCAAGCCGTTGCGCGGGTTGTCCAAAGGCGTGCAAGCGGTGATTGCCGGGGATTACCGCCAACGCCTGGCGGTCACCGGCGGCGACGAACTGGCGGAATTGAGCAGCACCTTCAACCACATGAGCGAACGCCTCGGCGAGTTGCAGCACCTGGAATCGCAACTGCGCCGCCGCGACCGTCTGCATGCCCTGGGTGAAGTTGCCATGGGCCTGGCCCATGAAATCCGCAACCCGCTGGGCATCATCAAGACCGCCACGCAACTGCTGCACCGGCGCGCCGATTTGCCCGAGACCGACAAGCGTCACCTGGAATACGTGGTCAGCGAAGTCAGCCGCATCAACGACCTGATCACCGATTTCCTCGACTTCGCCAAGCCCAGCGCGCCGATGCGTTCGACCCAGGCGGCGCGGCCGCTGGTGGATGACCTGGTCGGCTTCTGCGCCCCGGAGCTGGCCAGCCATAACATCGATGTGCACATCAACGATCAGGCCCCCGGCGCGACCCTTCATGTCGACGCGCGGCAACTCAAGCAGGCCGGCCTGAACCTGATCGTCAACGCCATCGACGCCATGCCCGACGGTGGACGGCTGACCGTGGCGATCAGCAGCGAATCGCCGTACACCGTAATCAGCATCAGCGACACCGGCCAGGGCATCGAACCGGATATGCTCGAACGGATCTTCACGCCGTTCGTCACCACCAAGGCTTCGGGTACCGGCCTGGGGCTGGCGAAGGTGTTCTCGATCATGGAAGGTCATGACGGGCGCATCGAATGCGTCAGTGAAAAAGATGCCGGGACCACCTTCACGCTGTACATTCCGGCCAACGGTGAAGACTTCGACGAGGGCAGCGATGACACATAACGTACTGGTGGTGGACGACGAGCCCAAGCTCTGCGACTTGCTGGCATCGGCCCTGGGTCAGAACGGCATCCAGGTGTTCACCGCCGGCAACGGCTTGCACGCGCTCAAGGTGCTGGAGTGCGAGGACATCGACCTGGTGATCAGCGACTGGCGCATGCCCGGCATGGACGGCCCGCAGTTGCTGGCGGAAATCAAAAGCCGTTTTCCGCAGCTGCCGGTGATCGTCATGACCGCCTACAGCACGGTGAAAAACGCCGTGCAGTCGATGCGCAACGGCGCCTTCGACTACATCGCCAAGCCGTTCGACATCGACGAACTGGACATCACCGTCAGCAAGGCCCTGCAATTTCGCGACATCCTCAAAGACAACCAGCGCATGCGCGCCGAGCTTGATGAGCATCAGCAGATCGACAGCCTGATCGGCGACAGCCCGAGTTTTCGCCGGGTGCTGCACGCCATCGATTCCGTGCGCGAAAGCAACGCGACGATTCTGCTGACCGGCGAAAGCGGCACCGGCAAGGAAATGGTCGCCCGGGCGATCCACAAACACGGTAACCGCGCTGACAAACCGTTTGTGGCGGTGAACTGTGCGGCGATCCCGGAAGGGTTGCTGGAAAGCGAAATGTTCGGTCACCGCAAAGGCGCGTTTACCGGCGCCGTGGCGGATCGCGTCGGGCGCTTCATGCAGGCTGACAAAGGCACGTTGTTCCTTGATGAAATCGGCGAAATGCCGCTGGCCTTGCAGGCGAAAATCCTCCGGGCCTTGCAGGAACGGGTGATCGAGCCGGTGGGCGATCCGCGCGAGCGCAAGGTCGATGTGCGGGTGATTGCCGCGACCAACAAGAACCTGCTGGACGCGGTGGCCAACAAGGAGTTTCGCGAGGACCTTTATTACCGCCTCAATGTGTTCCCGATTCCCTTGCCGGCCCTGCGCGAACGTGTGGAAGACATCGCGCCGCTGGCCCGGCATTTTGCTCACACCCTGGGCGCCACGGCAGGCAAGCGTTTTACCGGATTCAGCGCGGAAGCCTTGCAGGCCATGGCTCATTATTCGTGGCCAGGGAATATTCGTGAGCTGCAGAACTGCGTGGAACGAGCGACGATTGTCGCGTCGGGGGCGGTGATTGAAGAGGAAGATTTGCCGGCGTATCTGTTTGCCTCAAATGCCGGCACCAGCGGTGCGCTGGTCACCGAAGGCAGCGTGCCGGCGGATCTGGAAGCGGCGTTGGCGGAGGTCGAGAAGGCTTACATTCTGGCGGCGCTGGCGCAGAGCAATGGTGTACAGGCTGCGGCGGCGCAGTTGATCGGGATCTCCGAGCGCAGCTTCTGGTATCGCCTGAAGAAACTGGGCATCCACGTCGACAAAATCGTCAGGTAACCGCTCCCCCCTGTGGCGAGGGAGCTTGCTCCCGCTCGGCTGCGCAGCAGTCGTAAATCCAGCGAATGCGGTCAGCCTGGCTACAACGGTGCTGACATTGGGGCCGCTTCGCAGCCCAGCGGGAGCAAGCTCCCTCGCCACAGAAACACTCCCGGTAATTAGCTCACGGTCCCGCCCTTCGATTCGCTCATGATCTGCCGAATCGCCCCGACAAAGGTTTCGACCGGCTGCCCGCCCGTCACCGCGTACTGCCCGTTGAACACCACCGTCGGCACCGAACTCACCCCGCGCGCCAGCCACAACTTCTCTTCTTTGAGCACCTCTGTGGCGAATTCATCGGACGCCAGAATCGCCTCCGCCCGCTGCCGATCCAGCCCCACGCTTTCAGCCATCAGCGCCAACTGCTTGTGATCCGCCGGATTGCCGCCCTCAGTGAAATACGCCTTGAACAGCGCTTCCTTCAGATTGAACTGCAACCCTTCCAACCCCGCCCAAAACAACAACCGATGCGCATCAAAGGTGTTGTAGATGCGGCTGTTGCCATCAGTGCGAAACGCGAACCCGACCTCGGCGCCACGGGCGCGGATCATCTCGCGGTTCTTCTGCGACTGCTCCGGGGTCGAGCCGTACTTTTCAGTGATGTGTTCGGTGATGTTCTGCCCTTCCGGCCCCATTTTCGGGTTCAGTTCGAACGGCTGGAAACGGATCTCGGCCTGGACCTCATCGCCCAGTAAATCCAGGGCCCGGGTCAGGCCATACAGACCGACCACGCACCATGGGCAGGACACGTCGCTGACGAAATCGATTTTCAGGGGGGTACTCATCATTCACCTCGCAGGCTTGGATCGCGCGGAAAGCTGGAACAATACACCCGAAGACTGGCGCGCGCAGGTCCCTTGTAGGAGTGAGCCTGCTCGCGATTGCGGTCTGACATTCAACATTGATGTTGACTGATACACCGCCATCG